>JABSPN010000519.1 GCA_013214425.1 Flavobacteriaceae bacterium
AGAATATTCGGTCGACTTCTCAAAATCAGATAGCTCATCAGAAGAAAGCTCTCCTGCTAGCCATCTGGCTAAAAAAGTATCATCGTATTTTTGTTCCATCGTACATATAATTGTTATTCAATAGTGTAACAGTCTTTTTTAAAAAACCCCTACCTCCTACTTAAAATATTTTATTTCTTTTCTCAAACTTACTAATGCTCCATGCATTCTTTTTTCAACTGCTTTTACAGAAATATCTAACATTTCTGCTATTTCTTTATACTTCTT
Organism: Flavobacteriaceae bacterium; assembly: GCA_013214425.1. GTDB lineage: Bacteria > Bacteroidota > Bacteroidia > Flavobacteriales > Flavobacteriaceae > DT-35. Next base: position 268 of record JABSPN010000519.1, read on the forward strand.
CTTTTCGATTCTATTTAGTAAAAAAACTTCTCTTTGTTTTTCAGAAAGATTGGCTATCGCTTGTGTAAGCTCCTTTTTAAATTCTTTTTCTCTAAGAACAAAATCCGGATTTTCATTGTTTACGGCAGCAGAAGAATGTTGTCGATACTTGAGCTTAACTTTTTCATGCGCAACTTCATTTAAAAAAGCATTATTGGCTATAGTATAAAGATATGATTTTGCTTTTTCAAAAGGAACTTTAGCACAATTATTCCAAAGTTTTACAAAAGCATCTTGAACTAAATCGTCTGCCTGATCAGAATTACCACATTTAAAATAGATGAAGTTTCTCAGTGTCTTGGCATGATGATTAAAAACACTTTCAAATGTTTTTTCTTCACATACATTGTTTTTTGATTCATTCATCTGATTATTCATATCTGCTTGAAACGAAAATAACAAAATAAGATTGTTCTCAAAAAAAGAAGCGAAACTAATTGAGTCTTTGATTAAATTAGAGACCTGTTGAATTCATTAAAAATGCGTATTTTCCCCTTTTAAAAATGAATTGCATATGGTGCTCAAACGTCTTTTTTTATTAGCGATTATTTGTTTTTATTCTTGCAATGTTCAAAAACAAACGGTTGATACAGCAACTGAAAACAAGGATAGTAATCGATATGAAAGTTTTGTTTTTGAAGAAGTGAACATTACTTCTGATGTTGTTTATGGTTCGAATACCACACAGGGTGGTAAAGCCAAAGAATTAAAAATGGACATTTATGAGCCTAGCAATGATGCCGAAGAAAAAAGGAATCTGATCATTATAGCTCATGGTGGCGGGTTTTACGCCGGAAACAAAGCCTCTATGAAAAAAATGGCAACTTATTTTGCAAAATCTGGCTATGTAGTCGCTTCTATAAATTACAGATTGCTCGATGTCTGGCCTACACAAGAAATATTAAAATACACCGTTCTAAATGCGGTTTTTGATATGAAAGCTGCTGTGCGTTTTTTCAAAAAAGATGCCGCTAAAGAAAATCGGTATAAAATTAATCCGAATACTATTTATGTTGGTGGTTATTCTGCTGGAGCTGTAATGGCTTTAAACTATGCCTATGTGAATTCTGATAAAGAAATAGAAAGCGTTGGAGGAGAAAAAATGGTGGCTTATGTAAAGGAACATGGAGGAATGGAGGGCGATAGTGGAAATGAAGGCTATGACTCTAGGATTAAAGGTGTAATTAACATTTCTGGTTCGCTGTTTTTCTCCGAGCATGTAGACGAAAACGAACCCATCCTGTTTAGCATACATGGAACCAACGATCAAACTGTACCCTACGAAAAAGGAGACACCAATAGTACTGGAATTATCTCTGAGGGCTCCAGCTTAATTCATAAAGAAGCTGAAGAGGTTGGTATTACCAATTCCTTATACACCATAGAAGAAGGCGGACACAGAGCCTACAGAGTTTGTGACGACTGTCATGATAGAATAAGAAGCTTTTTATCGGCAAACTATTAGGTAGGGTTTTTCTTTTATATCCTGTTTCATAATAAACAAACCACATATAATGAAAACTTTTAAAATACTACTTGTTTTAAGCTTAGTCTTTCTATTTGCCTGTTCAGATTCTGATGATTCAACTAATAATGGAGACAATGGGGGAGAACCTTCAGGTAATGAACGATACAACAGTCTTGTTTTTTCAAATGTTACTGTTGATACTAATGTTATTTATGGGAATAACACCACTCAAGGGGGAATCAACCAGGATTTGATTATGGACGTATACCAACCCTCAGGAGACACCGAAAGTTCAAGACATTTAATTATTC
>JABSPN010000052.1 GCA_013214425.1 Flavobacteriaceae bacterium
TTTGGAACTCTCACCCAGTTTATGGGGCTTCGAAAGATTAACACCATAGGGATAAAGCAGGCTAACAAGGTCATGCACTTGTCTGCTATTGCGCATAACTTGAAGAAATACCTGAAATTTATAAGTAAAACTGTAAAATGTGATGCAGAAGTACTGCATACCTATTTATATGACTTAAAATGGACTTTGAGACTCAAAATAAAGCCTAATCTTTTAATTTAATTCTATATAGTCATTACTTTTCTTAACATGAAAAGCCCCTTAAAAAGGAGCTTTTGGGTGATGATTTATCTTTTTTAGCCACTTGTGCAAGGGTTACCAGTGTTAGGCAACTGACTTTATCCGGTTCTATCTATTGAAATTAATTGTTATTCGTTTATTATGGTTTTTTTCTGAAGTTTAGTTTGTTTGTTCCCATTATTAGAAGCCACAAACAAATTCCGATTTCCCCAATAGGTGCAGGAAATCCTAAAATGTCAACGATAATTGTTTTGTTGAAATCTGAATATAAGAAACCTCCAAAAAACGTCATCAAATAACCAAAGCAACCTGCTATTAAAAACATACCTAAAATCTTCGGAAGAAATCCAGATTTGTATACTAAATAGCCAAATGGTAAGAGCCAAAGACCCCAAAATATTTGTGAAATTTGAATTCCATTATTATAATTTTCGAGATATAGCATTACTTGGCTTTGAAATTCCGTTTGTCCAAGTTTTTCTTTGTATTCTGGTGTATTAATTAAAGTTAGAACTGAAAATTTGTTTAAGATATTTACAAACGAAATTGGTATGCTTATTAATGCAAAAAGAACCATAAATTTTGCTGAAACTTTATTTACACTTTTTAGAAGGTCATAAAGTGCTAATGGTAATAACATAAAAATAAGAGAGGAACAAATTGCTGTAACAATGCCAAGTCTAAACAAAAGTTCGGAATTCCTTATATTTTCTATGGTTTTTGCGGCATTTTTAAAATCACTTAATTCTGATGGAATAAATACAAGATAGATAAATCCAGAAACGACAAGTAATAAGTAAAGTATTCCCGCTATTCTTGCCTTTTTATTTCGTAACAAAATTTCCATTATTCAATAGTTTTTCCTTTTGGCCATTTCCAAGCGTACCAAACTATTAATGCGGTTATAATGCTTTCTAAAAACGCTAAAAAAACATAAAATAAATACCATTCGTTAGTTGACATAATTCCTATGAAAATCATCATTAATGTAAACAATGTCCCAAATAAGATATTAAGAATTCGATTTATTTTTGGTTTCAGGAAAATTGAAACTGCAACCATTACTGACGGAATTGCCAAAATTATTGATGCTAACAACAATTTTGTTGGACTATCCATAATATTCTCGCCTGTAATTAAACTGTTTACTTTGTCTGGGGTGTAAAGCTCAAAATAGTCGCCATATAAATAGCAGAAAGTTGAAGAAGCCCATAAAGAGGCCAGTTTGATTTTGATATTTACTTTTGTATTTTCTAACATTTTGGTAAAGGTTCTTTGACTTTTAAAGTATCACTATTTATAAAGACGCAAAAACCTTATGAATAGTTGCCTGCTGTTTTTTATAGACTCAAATTACTTTTCGTTTCTTTAATATTCGGATGTTTATTTAGCTTATTGCCAACGGTTGGGCTAAGCTGCGTTTAATGCAGTTTATGTTTTGTTGTATGTTCGTTTACATTAATGACTCACTCAATTCGTATAATTAATTGACCATTATAACCATGTTTTTTGGCCATGGATCTTCAAATTGATGACCAGCATGCCAAAGTTCTATTTCTTCATCAGTAAGAAAGCATGAGCTTAATTTATCAGTAAATTGATTTACTTGTGTTTTATCTCCGATTACCGTTAACTCACAATGCCGATCTCCAAATCGACCAGTCTCTTTTGCCAATAAATCTTTAAGTACTTCTATCTCTTCTTCTGAAAGACCATTGTTCTCGTCTTCAACAATTCCGGATCTCCAGGACCCGATTAACTCCAAACTAATTCCTCCAGCTGCCTGCTGCCAGAGTAGCGAATGTTTGTCGCGACTGGCGAGCCAGAAAAAACCTTTGCTGCGATATATTCTTTTGTCAAGGTATTGATGACAAATATCCCAAAGACGCTGTGGGTGAAATGGACGATCGTCTTTGATTACTTTCGAATCTATATAGTAAGGGGTATCTCCATGTTTCTCGGCTTCCAATGTAGGTTTGAGTTCTTCAATCAACTGAGCTACTTGGAAGTAATTGTATTCTTTTAGTTCAAATAAGGATCCAATGGTTAGTTTGCCAAATACTACGGAGTGAGTTGAGGCTAGGGGGTTAATCTGCTGAACATAGGTCGCAATATCAGGAAGCCTTTCGTCCTCAATTCGATCTGCTTTGGTTAGTATTAAATGACTGCAGAACATGATCTGCTCTACCAATAAGTTTGTGGTATCTCGCTTTCCTGTCGATAGATTTTGCTGAAATTTAGGAATGAGACTTTTTCCATAGTTGAAGTCGTGTGCCAACATCAAACTGTCAACAAGAACAAAAACTCCAGTCAAATTCAATTCTTCTCGACTTTGAAAGTATTGGATAAGTGGCATGGGATGACAACTTCCTGAAGTCTCGATAATAATTAGTTCTGGGCTTTGATTCTCCAGTAACCTTTGAATTGCCTGATTAAGTTTTTCAATTCCTTTTTTACTGCTTAGTACACAAGAGGAAATCGATTCCAAGATGCTGTTATCTTTCTCTACGATATCCGTGTTTCCAATCAATTCCCCATCAACATCGAGCTCACTCATATCGTTGACAATTGCACAAACTGATATATTTTTCTTTTTGGATTGTGATAGGAGACTTCTAAAAAGTGTTGTTTTTCCAGATCCAAGAAATCCATTAAGAATTACTACAGGGACTTTTCTATTCTTATTCATTGGTGTTTACTAAGATTTTTAATGATATACAACGTTTAGTATAAGAAACGTAGGGCAATAAATAAGCACAATTGTTTCAGTTTATTACTGAGCTAAATATAAATACTTTGCCTTTATATTTGGCGGATTTTATAAATAAACAGAGAACTTTAGAGTTAACACAAAAGCCCTATATTTTTTATACATTGTGCTTGTTGCGCAACTTTTCACTAAAGATAGTATTCTAAATTAAATTAAGCGATATTATTATTTATCTTTTTTAGCCACTTGTGCAAGGGTTACCAGTTTTGTAGCGCGTTTTATTTAATTAAATTATTACTATCTAACAAGTTTCTTGGATACTCCAGCATTACTTTTTATCTGAAGGAGTGAGTGTTTTCCTTTAGTTAAAAATTACAAGTAAATATTCAAATATCTCAAATTCACTATTGTTATATAATAATTCTTTCATTTCTGTAACCAATGAGTCAATTCTTAAAAGTATTAAATGCGCTACAACGGTTTGTGTATGATCTCGTTGCGTTGTTTAAGCAACTAATTTATTAAACAAAAACGAACGCGAAAAAATTCTGAAAGAATTTTCCAAATAAGCACTTGCCAAAGCGATTAATGATATACGGCTTAAGTAGAGGTCGTTTAATAATTCCTATATCTTCTAAATTTTCTTGAAAAGTTGTATTTTCGCTTTAACTCATAAAAGCCCTTTATCCAGAGAAAGGGCTTTTCAAATATTTTGTATCCAAATTCATCTTGATTCTGTCGCATGAACGCTCTCATGTTCAAATATAATTAATTATGATATTGAAAAGCGAACTGAATTTCTTAATATCACTGTTACCCTCTTATCATCATAACATAAGTTGTTTACTGGAAGTTATAGCGATAGAAAGTATTACTAAAGGATTCAAAGAATTTGAATCAATACAAAGCACATGAGCAGAAATAGAAATAGTCCATATGATAAGAAAGGGTCAACTTAATGACTCTAAATCTACTGTCTTTCAAACCTTCTGCTCTTGAACTAGTTAAACCTTGACTTCTTGGATTTTTATACGCTCAAAAATTATTGCGGCAGAACCGAAGCAAATGCTTTTACTGAAAAAAGACATTCATCCGACAAAAAAATTGAATAGCATTCATTTAAGTCCCAACTCGTCTATACGTAACAGTGATTGGTCGAAATTCCAACTTTTTATCCTGTACTCTCACATAATTTTATTCCAAATAATTTTGTAACATGAATAAATTTACACACTTTTTTGCCTTTGTCATTTCTATAATTAGTGTAACTGCACAAGTAGGTATTGGCACTACAAATCCGGAAGGTTTCTTGGATCTAACCAGTAACACCAATGGAGTTTTACTTCCAAGAGTGTCGCTTACAAATTTGACATCAGAATTACCAATTGTCAATCCACAATTGGGAAGTATACCAGTTAGTACTCTTGTTTTTCATGATGGATCCAATGGTATAGAAAGCGGATTTTATTACTGGACGTCCAATGGCTGGAGAGTGCTTCAATCTGGTGAAAACAACAATTGGAACCTGTTAGGTAATTCGGGAACAGATTCTTCTGTAAACTTTTTGGGAACAACAGATCAACAAGATCTTGTGATAAAAACTACAAACTTTGAACGTGCTCGAGTAACGAGTGCTGGTAATATTGGCATTGGAACCAGTATTCCTGTATCGCTCCTGCAAGTTACTGGAAGTAGTTCGGGACTTCCAATTGTTTATGCAATACAAAACAGTGCAACATCTGGTTCACATGCAGTAAAGGGAGAGGGAGTTGAGGGACCTACTAATGGATATCTAGGTGTCCAAGGAGATAATGATTTTGATACAACTACTTGGAATATTCTGGGAAGAGAAGTAGGTGTTTTAGGAATTTCTGAGGGTCAAACAGCAACAGACAACGTGGGAGTGATGGGGCTTTCTAACGGAATTGGAGTGATGGGTGGGTCGATTGCAAATCTAGGTATTTATGGTTTTTCCACCTCAAGTCATGGTATATTTAGCAGTACCTCTGCTGCAAATGTTCAAGGGTTGTATGCATACAATTACAATACACAGGGTACCGGTATTCTGGGCGTAGGAAACAACACAATGGGTCAATATCTCACTTTGGGAAGTGGAGGCGCCTTTACTGGAACAACAGCAGGTCTAGTTTCATTGGCAAAAACAGACGTAACGGGAAACGGAATTATCACCTCTGGTAGTAATAAAGGATGGTGGACATTGGCTAACGGTAGCGGAGTTGCTGCAACTGGTTTTTATGGAGTTTACGGGCGCTCTGAAGATGCTAATGGAGCAGGTATTATTGGTCAAAATACTTCTACTGGTTGGACGGGTGATTTTCAAGGTCCTATGCGAGCGGGAATTAGTACTGCAGACCGTCATGATTTTTATGGTTGGTGGCAATCAGGAAGTGCCTCAGATGACCATCGCATTAATCCTGCTTCAGGGAATTGGGGTTATATAGGTGATTCGAGCTACTATTGGTATTATATGTATTCAAATAACTATATCAATGTATCCAGACGAGAAACGAAAAGGGAGATACAGCCAATCGCAAATAATGAGATGATGGAACAAGTTTTGATGTTTGACCTGGATCAAATTCAGCCATCATTTTACAAATACAATTGTGAATCTGATTCATTTACTTCAGGAAATGAGGCTAAGTTCCGTCCCAACAAACATTTAGGTGTTATTTTAGATGAGGCTCCAGATTATTTAAAGGACAATACCTTAAGCGGTATAGATATCTATGCGATCAGTGTCATGGCTTTAGCTGCGGCTAAATACAATAGAAAAAAAATTCAGCGAGTTGAGAAAACAATCAGTGATTTTGGTGTAGTCACAACCAGTGCTTCGTCAGTTTTCATTCCTTTCCACACCGAATTTAGAAAAGAAAAATCAGATCATGTGCCCGTAATTACAGTCACATCATTGCATCCAAAATCCTCTTTATACATTGCAGAGATTACAGATGAAGGATTCAGGGTTGTTTCTGAAAACCAGTCGTCTCTATCATTGAATTGGATTGCAATGGCTAAAGTGAAGACAAGTATTTCAACATCTGAAGCTGAAATCAACGCGTACAAGCTTTCAAATCAATTGACTGTTTCCAATACCAGTAAAGAATTGGTAACACAATGGGCTGCCTCAGAGAAAGCACAAAGTGAAAATGACAAATCGTTAAGATCACCAGCAAAGATATCAAAGGCCATACCCTATGAAAAATCAAACGTAACTACCTCAGCACTACCAAAAGTATCTCAAACTGAACAAAAAAAATAGCCATAATTATTTTCTTTAGTTCGTGCATGGAATTACTTTGACAACTGTAAATTTTCAAATCATAATTCATAGCTGAAAAGGATTGCTTAATAATTCAGTTAGTTTTAACTTTAATTCATTTCTTTAATGTTTGCTGTGTTTTTTATTTCCGAATAGTTCAACAATGATTTCAATAAACTTTTGGTTCCAAATGCTATAGTCGTGCCCCCCTGTGTATTCATTGATAAATACATGTAAACCTAACTCTTTGAATTTCGATCTCAAATAATCTGCATCTTCTTTAAGAAATAGAGGCTCTTCGCTCCCATATTCTAAATAGAGACTAGGATATTCCACATTCTCATACCAAATTTTCGATTGAATACGACCACCAAATATTGAAAAACATAAATACGTTCCAATTGTATTGGGTTTTTTATTGAACAGACTCATTCCAAAACCTGCACCATTCGAAACACCAAAGAAATATCGATCATTTTTTGATGGATTTTGATTTAGCTCATCTTCTACCGTTGGTATTAACTCATCATGAAAGTAGTTCAAATGGTTTTTGAATCTGGCGGAAAGTTCGGGGTTGCGATGGTATTCATTTTCCACGTATTCAAAATATCGATAATCCAAATAAAATTTATCTCGATTCTCATCGGTGTAACTGCTATCAGCAATTTTTGGATTTGAAAAACTTTCTATGAGGAGTAGTGGGGTAATTGCCTTATTGTCAATTAATGAATCTAGGGTTCTTTTGTAAAAATTATTCTCTGTAATGTTATTTCCATCTGTAGCGAAGATGATGGGATATTTTTTGTCTTTTGAAAATCCTTTGGGCATATAAATATTATGCTTGCGATATTCCCTTAAGTGATTGCTGTAAATTGAATCTGTGAAATATTTAGATTCCGAATTTGATGTTGATTTTTCAGACTGACATGAACCAAAAGTTAATCCGATAATTACAATTATGAATACTCCGATTTTTTCCATCGATTTGTTTGTTTACTTTCCGTCTAACCTAAAAACCAGTCAGTAATTTCCAAGTGTTTACGATTTGTTCAAATTTATCATTTTTGTCTCCTTTTCACAAGCTATTTTGCATTACAAAAGGATTCAATGAGAACTCTAGGAATAGATACTTTACCTTTTAAATCTATTCGAGAAGTTCTTATGTGTGGATTTGTACCTAACGGTTTGCATAAATGACTTGCGAGCACATAGAGCGGATGACCATTTTATAATTTGTTCCACATAGTTTTCACTATTCTGTTTCTGGTTTTATATACTTATTTTCGGGGTAGATTTTTATAAAGAAATTTCTATCTAATCTTGGTCTTTTCATTTCTCGATTAAATATTACAGCATCCATGACTTCATCAATATCATTTTTCATGTAAAAATTCCCCAATGGCCTTGACTTGTAGCCATCCAAATTCAAGTTGTAAAGAGGTAGCAGAAAGTTATCGTATTTGGACTTACCCAACATAAATTCCAATGTACCTTCTTTTGGGATTTTGATTTTGCCTCTGCTAAACAACCCATATTCTCCCTTGTAAGCCGTAAAGCCGATGGTATACACTTTGTCTTGAAATTTACTTTTGATATATCCACCCATCATTGGTTGTTTTTTGTAGTAGTTGCCCCCTGAAAGTTGAATAAAAGGGCTTTTCATTCTTACTATTTCAGAATTATACAAAAAATGACTTGTTGCGCCCCAACAAATTATTTTGCTATCTGGGTATTTTTCTCTTATCCATATCAAGTTTTCTGCCATTTGTTTATCTCTGAAATCTGTTTTCAATGATACATCTGATAGGTATGAATGTGTGCTTTTTAAAGTTTGAGTCCAGAACTCAGACTTGTGGTTTTCTTTTGTTTCTTTTATTTCGGATACTAGCTTTAGGAGGAAGTTTAAACATTGTTGAGGCTTATTCTTTTTAAATTCCTTAAAATCGAATGTTGTTAGTAGACGTATATTTTCAGAAAAATGTTCCCATTCTTTTGTTTCTAAAATTGATGGCTTTGTCTCTCTCAAGTAGTCTGAGAGGTCTCTTATAAAATAATTTTCTGAGTATTTGCCTGTTAATTGACTGTCAAAACCGAGTAATTTGAGAGGTTTGTCTGAGTTCTTGACTTTTTCTATATAATCGGAGAGGGGTATCAAATTTTTTGTTGCAGACCATATGCTAAAAATACTTTTTCCTATTGCATCTCTTACATTTTCTCCTTCCTTTATTTTTTGCCATGCTTTGCTACAATCATAAAAACCACTTTCAAAAACCAATAAGTCGAAATCTAATTCTTGGTGTAGGTATTTTATTAGCTTAATTTTTGTTTCATAAGTAGTAGCCTCTCCGTGTGATTGTTCCCCCAACATTACAATTTCAACGCCCTTCAATATGGGGATTAATTCAGAATAATTATTAAAGTTCTCGTTTGTATTATGAACTTCTCCGAGATTCACAATAGAATTGTCGATTACATTATAATCAATAATTTGAGATTTCGCCCAATTAATAATGAACAGGATTGATATGATTGTGAATGTTTTTTTCATTTTAATTATAAACTAGTTAACTAAGTGAAACAGAGAGTTCACTCATTTTGACTTTCAAAAATTCATCTGAAAGAATAGTTTTGAGAATAAATGAATTTTGAACAATCTAAACAAAATCGAATTGAATAAAAATATCTTTACCATCATAATTCTTATTTTCAGCCTAACATTGAATAGTCATACTGTTAATTTCGGAAAATTTCCATCAGAAAAGAATGGACAGGAATCAATAGCTACTTCAGACTTACCAAAATCATTAGACTGGGAAAACCTGAAAATATACAGTAACTCAAATGAAGGACATTATGCATATGAACGAAAAGACAGTTTACTTATCCAGTATGAATATGTCCAACAAGGTCATATCGAAGATTTTGAATTGACAAGTTTCAATGGTAAAGTTTTGGAATATCACAGTCAAATATCAAACACTTCTAAGGAAACGAATACGAATTATTTTGATAAAGATGCTTGGTTAGAATATGCCCATACATGTTTGCCAAACCTACCTGAACCTTTAAAATTAATCATCGATAAACCAAAAGATGTTTTAAAAGCATATTACGAATTAATTGGTGTGGGTACTAGAGACGAATATGGTTGGATTTGTGAATACTCAACTGTAGGAATGGCAACTCAAAGAAGACAAGCTACTATTACATTGATTAAAAATCAACGCAGAGACTTTTTAGAGCAAATAGTTGATTTTCATAATGTTAAATTTCAATTATACGCAACTGAAGCTTTGATTTATGATTACTTACAAAAGAAAAAATATATCGAGGAAAATCTAAAAAAAGAGCTTAGCCTATTGAAAAAGGAACTTGATAGCTTAAACTCTAAAAAGATAACTGATTGGCGAATTGAATCACTTAATAACCAAATCTCGGACAATAAAGAATATACTGAACAACTTAAAAAGGAGCTTTTGAGTCAAAGTGATTGGGAAAGAATTCATGCTTTGAGAGATCGTAATCAAGAAGTGAAAATTTGTAGGAGCAGAAAAGACTCATATAAAATTTACACAAATACAACTACCGAATTATTAAGCGAAAGTGAGATATCAGTAATACTAAATAGGTATTCGGAATTGGAAAAATTAGGATACTTTCGCTAAAAATACGTGTGGTAACAACGTGTATAAAACATAGCTAATAAAGGCTAAACCGAAAGGTTTATGTATATTTAGAAAGTCCGCCAAATTTTTAATTTTCTCACTTCAACTTTATTTAATTTAGAGGTGTTCGTGATTTGAAAATTGGCTTTTAGAATAGAAAAATTAAAAACAAAATATAAAAATTCGGCTCTGTGTTAATCCGAAATTTAGTGTCTTTTTGTACGCTACGTTTCATACACAAACCGTTGTGCGCAATTAGACCCAACCAAAATGAAATATGAATATCTAAATAAAAAAACATGAAAGAATTAAAAATTATTGGAATCATATTCTTAGTGGGAATATGCTTTTCTTACAATGATGGTGACGAATTGACTCAAGAAAAAGAAGAGAAATATTTAAATCAACTATTTTCTGAAATTAAAAATTTAGCTACCAGCGAAAACTGTAGTGATTCAACAGAATGGACTTTTACAAGTTACGGACATAAATCTTGTGGAGGTCCGATTGGTTTTATAGCTTATTCAACAAATATTGATACAGACCTATTTCTTAAAAAAATTGCAGAACATAGAACTGCACAACGAGAATTTAATATGAAATGGGGAATAGTAAGTGCCTGTTCTGTTCTATATCCCCCAAGTGGCGTAGTGTGTGAAAATGGGAGGCCATTTTTTAAATACTACTAAAACTACACACAACAAAGGTAACCGTTGTTAGCAAACGTTTTTATTTATTAATTGGTGCTTTTTTACAATCTTCCCAACGATAAGATTTTTTCACTCCGTTTTCCATATAAGTCACAGTTGTTCCATCATAAGGACAGAATTCAAATGGTACTGTCTTTCCGTCTTTCCAGATGACAGCTTCTTGACTGTAGGTTTCAGGATTAAATTTCATTTGTATTAAATTGTCAGGTGTTGATTCGTCAAATACTATTTGGTTTTCACTGTCAAAAATTGTGAATCCACTTTCTGAAACAAATAAATAATCAATGTTTTTTCCTGGTGTTTCTTGCCAGTAAATTATTTCCTTAAGTTTTTTACTCTCATTTGTGAAAGGCATTCCTGTTGTCAGTTCTTTTCTTGCTAAAACTCCGTCTGGCTTGTAATATTTTATTACAACAGTATCTGTTTCTTCAGAAAAAGTAAATGAATGATGAGGCTTGTTTTGAAAACCAAATTTTTTCCAAGTTCCAAATGGTTTTCTGTTTTTAAAAGCACCAGTTTGTCTAACATTCCCATTTTCATTATAAACCTTAAATTCAGAATCTGTCAATGAAGCCTTGAACTTGATATGCGATTCATCATATTTATTTCTCATCACTTTTATGGAATCAGGAAGTTCTTTGTCAACTTGATTTGACATCATAAGTTTTAACATTATGTCATTATAATTCCCTTTTTTTGGTAGACGCTGTATTAGTCCAAAATCAGCCTCATTTAATTCGCTTTCATTCTTTGAGTTGAAAAGTCCTATTTTGGCTAAATAATTTGTCGAATCTAATTCGACTGCTTTGGTGAATTTTGATTTAGCGTCAGTCCTATCTCCATCAAAGTAAGATTTCCATCCCTCAATTTCAATTAGATGACTTTTTTCCAAATCCTGATTTTGCCCATAGGATATTTGAATTAAAATCAGAAGTAATATTGTCAATCGAAATTTCATTTTTCAAATGTTTGCTAATGTCTCTTGTATGGTGCGTTTGCATCCCGCAGGGTGCATATGCATTATACATAGTGTTGTTAAATCGTTTTTTTTATTCAATTTCGTTTCTAATTTCATTCCCCCAG
>JABSPN010000520.1 GCA_013214425.1 Flavobacteriaceae bacterium
CGGCCCGAATACTCTTCCACCGCCTCTAAACAATGGACTCTTGATACTTCCCGCTCTTGCAGTACCTGTACCTTTTTGCTTCTTAATCTTGCGAGTAGAACCTACAATATCAGCTCTCTCTTTAGCTTTATGAGTACCTTGTCTTTGGTTTGCTAAATACTGTTTGACATCTAAGTATACAGCATGATTGTTAGGCTCTATAGCGAAAACATCGTCAGAAAGCTCTATCTTTCTTCCGGTTTCTTTTCCGTTAATATCTAAAACTGCTACTTTCATTACTTCTGAATCGTTACATAAGCGTTTTTGTGTCCAGGAACAGCTCCTTTAACCACAAGCAAATTCTTTTCTGGAACTACTTTTAAAACTCTTAAATTTTGCACTTTAACTTTTTCTCCACCCATTCTTCCGGCCATTCTCATCCCTTTGAATACTCTTGCAGGATAAGATGCTGCTCCGATAGAACCTGGTGCTCTTAAACGGTTATGTTGACCGTGTGTTGCTTGACCAACTCCACCAAAACCGTGTCTTTTTACAACCCCTTGAAATCCTTTACCTTTTGAAGTTCCTGAAACATCAACGAACTCGCCTTCAGCAAAGTGTTCTACGGTTATTGTATCCCCTAATTTATACTCTGCTTCAAATCCTTGGAATTCCATGACTTTATACTTAGGAGAAGTACCCGCTTTTTTAAAGTGACCTACAGTCGCTTTAGTAGCGCGTTTTTCTGCCTTGTCATCGAAACCAAGTTGAAGAGCTTCATACCCGTCAACCTCTGTGGTTCTGACTTGGGTAACTACGCATGGCCCTGCTTCGATTACTGTACAAGGAATATTCTTCCCGTTTTCATCAAACAAGCTGGTCATACCTATTTTCTTTCCGATTAACCCAGACATATTTATAATTATTTAATTGTTTACTTTTTTGTTTTTGTCTTTAAGAAAAAACAGAGCCAAAAAAACATTTCAACTCTGAATATATTTTTTTTCCGTTTTTCTCTCGCACGAAGCTCAAGACATGTTATTAAAAATCGCTCTCAGCAATTAAACTACTACTGAAAGCGATTGTATACTTTTATCACACTTTGATCTCTACTTCAACTCCACTTGGAAGCTCTAATTTCATCAAAGCATCAACTGTTTTTGATGAAGAACTATAGATATCCAATAATCTTTTATAAGAGCTTAATTGAAACTGCTCTCTAGATTTCTTGTTTACGTGTGGAGAACGTAAAACAGTAAAGATTTTCTTATGCGTTGGTAATGGAATTGGTCCTGTAACAACCGCACCAGTACTCTTTACAGTCTTAACAATCTTTTCAGCAGATTTATCTACTAAGTTGTGATCGTATGATTTTAATTTTATTCTAATTTTTTGACTCATCTTTCTTAAGTATTAAGCGTTAACACTTCCTTTAGCCGCAGCTATTACTTCTTCTGAAATATTAGACGGTGTCTCCGCATAGTGAGAAAATTCCATTGTAGAAGTTGCTCTACCAGAAGATAATGTTCTTAAAGATGTTACATAACCAAACATTTCTGATAAAGGAACATTTGCCTTAACAACTTTAGAACCTGAACGATCTCCCATGTCATTTACCTGACCTCTACGTCTATTTAAATCCCCAACTATATCACCCATATTCTCTTCAGGAGTTAACACCTCAAGCTTCATTATAGGCTCCATAATTACAGCTCCAGCAGCTTTAGCAGCAGCCTTATACCCCATTTTAGCAGCTAATTCGAAAGATAATTGATCAGAATCTACATCATGATATGAACCATCCATTAATGTAACCTTCAAACTATCCATTTCATAACCAGCTAATGGTCCGTTTTTCATTGCTTCTTTGAAACCTTTTTCAACAGAAGGAACATATTCTTTTGGCACGTTTCCACCTTTAATGATAGATTCGAAAACTAAACCTTGAACACCTTCTTCCGCAGGCTCCATTTTAAACACAATATCAGCGAATTTACCACGTCCACCAGATTGTTTCTTATAAACCTCTCTGTGCTCAGCAGCCATAGTGTTTGCTTCCTTGTTCTCTACCTGAGGTTGACCTTTGTTAACATATACTTTAAAT
>JABSPN010000521.1 GCA_013214425.1 Flavobacteriaceae bacterium
ATCAGGAATTAGTTATGCCTTACAATTCTTTAACCACCCAGAAGGCTACGTAGAACCAGATATTGACTCTAAAGGTGTTGTTACATTTAGATATGTATACCAATACAAAGATCACTTTGGGAATATTATGGTAGGATACTCAGATTATGATAATGATGGAGTGGTTGATATTCTAAGAAGTAATGGAGCAGGAAATGTAGATGTAGATGGAGATGGAGATTCAGCTAATGAATTAGTACAAATAAAGAGTTATTATCCATTTGGATTGCAGATAAAACATGCTGTAGGAAGTGCTAATACTATTGTAAATGGTAGGGATGATATTTATGGTTACAATGGCATGGGACATGAAGAAACACTTGACTATAATATGGTTGAGTTAGTCTTCAGACATTATGATAATGCTCTTGGAAGATTTAATGTTGTTGACCCATTAACCGAGTTTGTACCTAACATGACTCCTTATAGGTTTGGGTTTAATAATCCAATATATTTCTCAGATCCATCGGGATTGATAGAAAATAGTGTTATACAAGAACTATTTGACAGAAGTCATGGGAATGGTTGGACAGTTTGGACAAACGATGAAGATGGAGGTGCTTTTAGAACAAATGATGGAGGTTTAGTATCTTATAGAGGTAGTTCATATTATAATTCTAATGCAGGAAGTGGTACAGCTTTAAATGCAGTAACTGTAGGATATAATGAAATATCTTCTTATCATAAAGCAGCTAAGAACATTAAAGAGCAGATTAATGCTATAGGAAGGCACAAGTCTTATAGTTTATTAGATAGTTTTGGAGATGGATTTTTAGGAGGAGGTAAATCGACCATAGACTGGTTTAATAATCAGCTTTCTTTTAACGCCATATTAGATAATGCTTTAAATGCTTCAACTTTTGGAGGGTATGGAAATATTCAAATGTGGCTTGCAGCTAGGGAAACAATAAGTGATATTCCTGAATATAATGGGAATGATTATGCTTATGCTGGAGGTTTTGCAGCAGAAAAATTAGTAGAGGCACTAATTTTGAAAAGAGTAAGTAAAATTAATTTTGCCGCTAGGGGGAGTAGCTTCCTAAGAGGCGGAAAAACATTCTCTCAATACAAAGCTGCAAACGGTGGTGGTGGTTTAGTCGGAGAGATTTCGTTGAATACTCCGCATAGATTTTATGGAACCAAATTTCCTGTTAGAGTAGAGTATTCTCATAGATGGATTACTCAAGCAGCCCAAAGGAAATATAATTTACCGAACTGGATGGTCAACAATAGGCTTAATGTAATCAAAACAAATACATTAAGACATGCTGGTCATGACCCATTTAGATATAGGTTCTTGCCTCGTGAAATTAAACTTCGACTTGGGCCAGGAGGCGATTTAAATTATAACATGTTTGGAAGGTAGGCCTATGTTTTGGAAGAAGAAAATAAAAGATCCTCAAAAAGGTGAATTAACTTATCTGGAAAAATCTGTTTTTGAATATTTGATTTCGCAGTTACCAGAACGTCAGTCTTTATTAGTAAAGGAACAACTAAAGTATTTGACTCTAATAAAGAGGATAGAATATAAAAATGACATTGTTACAGAAATGTATCCTGAACAATATGGTATTATCCCAAAGGAGAAATTGTTTGGTAGAACAGAGGAGTTTCGATTGGCATACGTGAAATACAAAATAGGTGGAGTGAAGTATACAAGTGAAATCCATATGGCAATGGGACAAGTCTTTGATATTAAAATCAGACCAAAGCCAGATAAGAAGGAAATAGCTGCTGTTGAATTTTTAGAAGCAAAAATTGACTCTGAATTAGATATAAATACCTATTAAAATTAAAGCCATCCTTCGGGGTGGCTTTTTTCATTAAGAAAGTTGCTGTTTAAGATTAGATTTTAGCAGGAAAGCGGACAGCAGGTCAACTACCGTTTTCTTTTGGTCATCTGGCAGTTGCTGTGTTTTATTGAAAAGACTAAGAAGCTCGTTATCCGCAATGCGGATGCGAGCTTTTTCATTTTGTTGCCCATAGACCATCTCATCCAAGGATATATCCAAAGCAGAAGCCATCTTCTCGGCAATCTC
>JABSPN010000522.1 GCA_013214425.1 Flavobacteriaceae bacterium
TTTCTTCTCATCCATAAGTAATGCAAGCGGCCAAGGAAGCGATCTACTCACATGGATTTGGAATGTCGTCTGTAAGATTTATCTGCGGAACTCAAGATATCCACAAAAAATTAGAGGCTACTATAGCCAATTTCTACGGAACAGAAGACACCATATTATATGCAGCAGCTTTTGATGCCAATGGAGGTGTGTTTGAACCTTTGCTAACAAAAGAAGATGCGATTATTTCAGATTCATTGAATCACGCTTCTATTATAGATGGTGTTAGATTGTGTAAAGCAGCTCGATATCGATATCAGAATAATGATATGGAAGATCTGGAAAAACAATTGATTGCTGCCAATGAGAATGGTGCACGATTTAAGATCATTGTAACAGACGGAGTGTTTTCTATGGATGGATTAGTAGCACCATTGGATAAAATTTGTGATTTGGCTGATCAATACGATGCAATGGTGATGATTGATGAATGTCATGCTGCTGGTTTTATTGGTAAAACAGGAATTGGTACTTTAGAAGAAAAAGACGTTTTAGGAAGAATCGATATTATAACCGGTACTTTAGGAAAAGCTCTTGGTGGTGCCATGGGAGGTTATACTACTGGGAAAAAAGAAATCGTTGAAATGCTAAGACAACGTTCAAGGCCTTATTTATTCTCTAATTCTTTAGCGCCATCTATAGTAGGTGCGTCAATTAAAGTATTTGAAATGCTTTCGAGTAACACTGAATTAAGAGATAAATTAGAATGGAATACAAATTATTTCAAAAAAGGAATGAAGGGTGCTGGTTTTGATATCATCGATGGAGACTCAGCGATTGTCCCTGTAATGCTATATGATGCTAAGCTTTCACAGGAGATGGCAAATAGACTTTTGGAAGAAGGAATCTATGTAATTGGCTTCTTTTACCCAGTAGTTCCTAAGGGAAAAGCGCGAATTCGCGTTCAATTGTCTGCTGCCCATGAAAAAGAACACTTAGACAAGGCTATTTCAGCATTTACAAGGGTTGGAAAAGAATTAAATGTGATATAAATTCATTTTTTATTATTCGTTTTAAAGAAATTATTATAAATTTATCTTAAATATTTTTTGTTAATAAGTTTTAAGAACTTACTTTTGCTCCGATTAACACTTAAAATTAAATTTTTAGAATATGAAACATCTTAACAGATTATTAGTAGCTGTTTTACTTATTGTAGGCTTAAGCGCTAATGCACAAACTGAAGATAACCCTTGGGCTATTAAAGTAGGTGTGAATGCAATCGATTTTCACCCTGCGAACAATTCTGGACAAAAAACTAACCTAGGTCAAGAATCAGGTTGGTTCAATGAGTTTTTTAACGTTGAAGAGCGTTGGAACATGCCTGGTTTTGGTGTAACAGTTGGAAAATATATTGATAAAGGATTCTCTGTAAACGCTGGAGCTTCTTTTAACTCAATCAAATATTACCAAAATAGTTTTAACAGCGTTCAAAGTCAAGATGCTGTAGATTGGTCTTACTTAGGATTAGATGGAGGTGTTCAATATAGCTTTATGGATCTTATTGGTTCAAAAAGAATCGACCCTATTGCAGGTGT
The DNA here is from genome assembly GCA_013214425.1 of Flavobacteriaceae bacterium. Taxonomy (GTDB): domain Bacteria; phylum Bacteroidota; class Bacteroidia; order Flavobacteriales; family Flavobacteriaceae; genus DT-35. The sequence continues at coordinate 1,578 of JABSPN010000522.1, forward strand.
TGGAGGTGGATATTCTTGGATTGATGGTGCTGGATTCGGTACTGTTAACGGTACGTTAGGCGTAAACTACCACTTCAAGAACAACACAGGTATCTCTCTACAAACTACATTAAAGCATGCTCCTGAAGCAATTGATTTATCAGTTATTGGAGGTACAGCGACTATCGAGACTCAAGGTCACGTAAGTCACTTCATGCACTCAATCAGCTATTTCATCAACTTCGGTGGAAAAGATACTGATGGTGACGGAATTGATGATAGATGGGATGCATGTCTTGACGAGCCAGAAAATTATAACGGATTTCTAGATACTGACGGTTGTCCAGATGTTGAAGGTACAACTGCAGGTGATATGGTTGACGCTGACTATGATGGAATACCAGACGTTGATGATTCTTGTCCATTAGAACGTGAAAACTATAACAAATTTGAAGATACAGATGGATGTCCAGATGTATTACAGTTAATGATAACTGGTGATGCTGACTTTGATGGTATTCT
>JABSPN010000523.1 GCA_013214425.1 Flavobacteriaceae bacterium
TTCTAAAACGCCCTCTTAAATTCTTTGGGTTTTTTTTATTGTTTTAAACTCTTGTCAAAATAGTTTTTCAAAATTGGTATTTGCAGGAGCAATAATAAACTCATAAAGGTGGTGGCATAAAGCACCGTTTTAGACACTTTACATTCTGCTAGTGATAAGGTCATCCCATCAAACCATCCTAAGCTTTCCTTCTGATTACTATTCAGTAACAAAAAAGCGCCTAATGCTAAAAAAGCTAGAATAATGAATACCCAAACTGTTTTGGAAATTAAGGGTTTGTATACTGTCTTTTGAATCGTAATCTCGTTCATCAAATTACTGGTAAAGTCAACCGACGGCTTTTCTAAACCTCCCTCTTTGATCATTTTTGATACTAGATCCTCCAAATATTGTTCTTCTTTATGCTCCATAACGTATCATTTCTGGTTCAATTCTTTCTTTTAAAATATGAGTCAGTTTCTTTCTACTCCTGAACAGTTTTACTTTAACATTGCTGGCTTTGATATTTAACACCTTAGCAATTTCATCCAAAGATAACCCATCAAAATAATACAGCGTTAATAAGGCTGCTGAATCTGGAGGTAATTGCTGAATGCAGTCCTGAATCATCTTTCTTTGCTCTGCACGTTCTAAATTATCAAGAGCATTTTCAACAGCCCTTACTTGTCCTTCAGTATATTCGTCTATCGCAACAGTTAACTGTTCCTTTTTTAGCTTTTTAATTTTATCCAAGCTCGTATTATAGGCGATTCGATACAACCAGGTAGAGAATTTGGAATCCCCCTTAAACTTATTCAACGACTTATATGCTTTAATAAAAGTATCCTGAGCAACTTCTTCTGCCTCTTCTCTATTCTTAAGCATACGAAAAGTTAGAGTGAATACCATGTCTTTATACTTTTCTAAAAGTAGAGCAAAAGAGTGGGTATCTCCTTTTATAATCTTTTCTATAGAATCTAAATCGTTAGTCATTTTCCTGTAAGACTATAAAAAGCTGTATCAGGTTACACTTTTAAAAAAATAATTCATTTTTTGTAACCTGTTTTCACATCTTGTCGTCATAAGCTATGAACACATTAAAATCATCAATTAAAAAACGGAATCACTATGGGACCAGAAGTATTTGTATTATTGATCGTTTTCGGAACGTTATTTGGTATAGCGTATTTGTATTTCTCTACAAGACATAAAGAGCGTCTCTCTCTTATTGAAAAAGGAGCAGATGCCAGTATTTTTGTTAAGGGAAAACAACATACAGCTCCTATCTGGAAAGTTTTTATTCTAAACTTAGCCCTATTATTGATGGGTATTGGATTAGGAATTTTTATCGCCTCTATATTACATTATAATATGGGAGTAGATGCAGAGGTAGCGTATCCTGGAACTATTTTCTTAATGGCAGGAATTGGATTATTTTCTGGTTTTATGCTTAGGAAAAAATTAGTTGAATAATCACTATCATTTAAATTTTAAAAGCCATTTCTAAATAGAAATGGCTTTTTTTTATGCTTTGATTTATTGGAGATATTAATTTCCTACCTCACTAATAAATTTAATTCTAAACAAACGTAATTCTTCATCTTCATAATCTCCATCAAACTCTTCTATGGCCTGTGAAATCTTATCGGTTTCTGCTTCCATAAAATACTCTTCCATTTCTTCTTGCTGATCTTCATCTAAAATCTCATCGATCCAATAATCGATATTGAGTTTGGTTCCGGAGAAAACAATTTGCTCCATTTCTTTAATGAAGTCAGGCATTTCCATACCCTTAGCAGCAGCTATATCATCAAGTGGTAATTTTCTATCTACATTCTGAATGATATACAACTTAAGAGCCGAGTTCGCTCCTGTACTTTTTACGACCATATCCATTGGTCGTAAGATATCATTCTCTTCTACGTACTTCTCAATCAATTCAACAAAAGACTTTCCATATTTTTTCGCCTTTCCCTCTCCTACTCCATGAACATTTTTCATTTCTTCTATTGTCACCGGATATTTTAAAGCCATATCTTCTAGAGAAGGATCTTGAAAAACAACAAAAGGTGGCACTCCTATTTTTTTGG
>JABSPN010000524.1 GCA_013214425.1 Flavobacteriaceae bacterium
CAGATGCTTCATCATTGGTAACATCTTTACCTACTGCTACTTTTGTAACACGTTGATAATCTTCAAAAGTATGTAACGGTACTCCTCCCAAAGTGAGTATACGTTCAGCTATTTCATCTACTTTGATGTTCGCGTCTGTGTACAATTCTTCAAATTTCATATGGAGTTCAAAAAACTGCTTTCCTTTTATATTCCAGTGAATCCCTCTAAGGTTTTGATAATAGGTTTGAAAGCTACCTAATAACGCATTGAGTTCTTCAACTATTTTTTCAGTTTTCTCTGTATTTAATCCTAAAATATTTGTCTTCATTTTTTGATTTTTAATTTCTAACACAAAAGTATTATTTATTAAAAAATAATTTAATATAAATTTAATTGATAGTTTTTATATATTTATCATCAAAATTTATAACCGATGACGATTACACAATTACAATATGTCCTTGCTGTAGCAGAACACCAGAACTTCACAAAAGCTTCTGAGCATTGTTTTGTCACTCAACCAACACTTAGTATGCAAATACAAAAATTAGAGGATCAGTTAGATATTTTAATCTTTGATAGGAGTAAAAAACCTATAGAATTAACAGAGGTAGGGAAGAAAATTGTAGAACAAGCAAAAAATATCGTCAATGAATCAGAACGTATTCATGATATCATCGATCAGGAAAAAGGATATATTGGAGGAGAATTCAAATTAGGTGTTATACCCACAGTAATGCCAACTTTACTGCCCATGTTTCTTAAAACCTTTATCGCTAAGTATCCTAAAGTACAGTTAAAAATACGAGAACATACAACAGAAGAAATCATTAAACTTATTTCAGATGGGCATCTTGATGCTGCTCTTGCTGCCACTCCACTCGAGCATGATAGTATTAAAGAACGAGTATTATATTATGAACCCTTTGTAGCCTATATACCCGAAAATCATAGATTAAGGGATAAAAAAACGATTGCTTCTGAAGATTTAGATATTAATGATATGCTTTTATTGGAGGACGGGCATTGTTTTAAGGAAAGTGTCTTACACATTTGTGGTGCCAGTAGGAGAAAAGAAAATAATAATTTCAATTTGGCCAGTGGAAGCTTCGAAACACTTATTAAGTTGTCAGATGAAGGTTTGGGTATGACACTTCTTCCCTATTTACATTCAAAAGAATTAATGAATATGGAAGAGGAAAACCTAAAGCAATTTTCAGATCCAAAACCGGCCAGAGAAGTTAGTTTAATCTATCATAAGAGTGAACTTAAAATGCAAATTATAGAAGCATTACAGAGTGTTATCTCAGGAATAGTTAGAGGAGCAATAGCTTTTGAAGATGTAAAGATTGTTAGTCCTTTGAATTAAAAGATTTTTCGCCTCACTTTGTTACGTTCAGAATAACTTTTTAAATCAGAGTATTACTCTCAATGTAACTTCTATAGCCAACAGAAAAGCAGTTAAAAGTCATTCCGAATGAAACAAGGAATCTAAGTGAAGAGTAGAACAAATACTAAAAAAGCGACTCTATAGAGTCGCTTTTTTTATTCTTTTAAATAAATTAAACATTGATTAAGATCTGGGTTTTCTCTCGTGTACGATAACAGCCAGATTTTTAATTCTTCAATCTCATAAGGCAGTAATCGTTCTAGGGCTTTTTGTAGTTCTTTACAGAACAAATTTACATCAAAACTCACTCTTTCCAACACTGTTTTGGTGTAATCAAACATTGCTCTCGCCATAAATTATTAAGTGTTTTTTTAGTTGTTTAAACTTTTATAAATAAACGAAAAAAATCTAAATTATTTTAAGGAATTAGGTTAAAATTTAAGTTTTAACTAAAAAATTAGACTTTTTAACCATTTTTTAACAAAAAAAACACTTAATTCATTGAGTAGTTAAAATCGGTTATCTCCATCTAATAAGTCTCCCAATCCACCTAAAACACTTCCTTCCCCTTTACTGTTACCCCCTCGAGGAATAGAAGCCACTACTATAGCCCCGAAACGACTAAAAGGTAAAGACTGAATAAATAACAATCCTGGACCTCATAAGGTTGCAAAAAACAGTCCGGCTCCACCA
>JABSPN010000525.1 GCA_013214425.1 Flavobacteriaceae bacterium
GCTCCGGGAGCTTGTGCTTTATTGAGCACTCCTGAATTCAACACCGATAACTTTAGAATTTTTCCTAATCCATTAAATGGAAACATTCTTTACTACACAGCAGACGAATCATTAACTGTAAAAGTATTTGATATTTTAGGCAAAGAAGTCTTCAGCAGACAAAAAGCTGCAGATGATAATCACATCGATGTATCAAATTTAAAAGCAGGTGTCTACATTGTACAATTCACTTCTCCTTCTACAGGAGCAAAAGTGATTAAAAAGTTAATTAAACAATAATTACATGTCAGGTCGAGCAAGTTTACACTGAGCGAAGCCGGAGTGAGACTAATTAATCCAGACATTACCTTGTGATAAAGCTTAGCGTCTTCGCCACAAAAGCATAGCTAGGAAGGCTGAACATAGACACGCGTACACTCGAGATGAGGAATCAAAATAAAAGCCTCATCATAGATGAGGCTTTTGTGTTATCTATCAGATAGTAGTTTATAGAAAATCTACTTTTCCTGAATCTAAGTTATAATAAGCAGGAACTATCTTCAAGTTTCCGCTATTTACTGCATCACCAATGATGTTAGAACGCTTGGCTAAATCATTAACCGTCATTTCAGCATTTTTCTTGATTACATCCGTTACTTCAGCTCCATCTCCACAAGCAGAGATCGCTGGTGTGATATGAGATAATAAATGGTTTAAGTTATATCCATTATCTCCTCCGCCAACAGCAGCAGTAACAGCACCACAACTTTGGTGACCTAACACAACGATTACTTGCGTATTTAAGTGTGCTACCGCATACTCAATACTTGCTATAGTTGATGTGTTAGCAACGTTACCAGCAACTCTTAAAATGAATAATTCTCCTAGTCCAGTATCAAATGCTAATTCTGGTACTACCCTACTATCTGCACAGCTTAAAATAACAGCAAATGGAGATTGCCCTCCAGTTAAGTCATTTCTTCTTGCACTGTCCTGAAGTTTTCCTTCTAGTTTATCACTAACGAATCGCCCATTTCCTTCTTTTAAGCGATCAATTACATTATCAATTGTCATAATTTATATATTTAGTTTTACAAAAGTTCAAATTTAGATTTCAATATGATTTTTCCATTTAATTACTCCTTTGACAGGAAAAACCCTTCTACATACACGGCCGAAATATACTAAAAAAGTTGAATTAAAATCAAGGAGTTATTAACGTGATAACGTTAAAAAAAACTTAATACAGTACAATAGCTTTTTACGAAAATGCGTACCTTTGGCTTTTCGTATTTAACAACACAAATAATACAACAGAATGATTCATTTCTTTGGGAACTTAAACACTAAAGTTTACGCAGTACAAACCACTGCAGAACTATCTCAAGAAGACACTAATAAATTAATCTGGCTTTTCGGCAACGAACCAAAAATAAACCAAGCATCTCTCGATGCTTTTTTTATTGGGCCTCGTTCAAGTATGATTACTCCCTGGAGCACCAATGCTGTTGAGATAACTCAAAACATGTGTATTGAAGGGATTCAGCGAATTGAGCAGTTTCATACAGTTACCGAAGATTTTTCAGATTACGACCACATGTTATTAGTAAAACATAACAGACTTAATCAGGAATCTTTCACAGTCAATATTGAGCCAGAAGCTATTCTAGAGATTGATGATATTGCATCTTATAACGAGCAAGAAGGTTTAGCTTTAAATTCAGAAGAAATTGATTATTTGAATCAGGTTTCGGAAAGAATTGGAAGAAAATTAACCGACTCTGAAGTTTTTGGTTTCTCTCAAGTTAACTCAGAACACTGTCGTCATAAAATATTCAACGGAACATTTGTGATTGATGGAGAAGAAAAACCTACTTCTCTTTTCAAGTTAATCAAAAAGACATCTGCTGAAAACCCAAATGATATTGTATCAGCCTATAAAGATAATGTCGCTTTTATTAAAGGACCAAAAGCGACTCAGTTCGCTCCTAAGTCAGCAGACAAACCAGATTTCTATGAAGAAAAAGAATATGAGTCTGTTATTTCAATTAAAGCAGAAACCCATAACTTCCCTACAACAG
>JABSPN010000526.1 GCA_013214425.1 Flavobacteriaceae bacterium
TCAAAGCGATATGGGAGTAATTGAAAAATCAAACATTAGAAGATTAACTCCAAGAGAAACATTTAGACTGCAAGGTCTAAAAGATGAAGATATTAATATCGTGGTATCTGATAGCCAAGCTTATAAAATATCAGGAAATGCAATAAGCGTTAATGTAAAGCAGCAATTATTATGTGCAATATATAAAACTAAAGCAACAAAGAAAGTAAGTCTATTTGACTTTATGTAACAAACCCTAAGTACACACACGAAGTTGTACAGTCTTAAGTATAGGGTCTAAATGAGTATATCAAAATATTAATTTTAAAGGAAAATTATGAGTTGTGAAAATAAAAAGAAATATGAACAAAGTGTAAAAACTTTATTTACGGGTGTAAAAGATAAAAAGTTTTCTTCATTAAAAGATTTAAGTTTTTTAAAAAATGTTGCAAGTAGTTTTAGAGAAAAACCATTTAATATAAATACATTAAAAACGGATTTTAAAGATGCCACAATTAATGAAGTATCAGGCAAGAAAGTCAAAATAAAATATGGAAAGTTTTTACATCATTTGCAGACAAGAAAAGATGATAGGTCAAAAATCATTGGACTTGTAAAGCCAACATTAGAAGATCCTTTATTTATTGTTCATATTGAAAATAAAGAAAAAGGAAAAACTGAGAAACGATATTACAAGCCCTTCCTTGATCCTAATGATAATTTAATTCACATGATGAGTTTTGTTGTAAATCATGGAGAAGTTGAACTATTAACTACAAGTTTTGATGCTAATTTAAAAAAGATAAATGAGAGTATTTTAAATGGAGAATTAGTTTATATAAAAAAAGATCAGAACCATACGAACACCTCTTTAAATAAAGAAGCGACTATCTTAAAGGACTCTGACCCTTATAAAACAAGTATAACACAAACACTTAGTAATGTCAAAAATGATTTTCTAAGCGCAAAAGATAAAAGAGATTTTACAGTAGATGCTGCTTGGAATACAATAATGTCAACTTTGGAATTAGGAGCAACACCCATAAAATATATTCTAAAGGGGATGGGAAGCGATATCAATTTAAAGAAGAACTGGTTTAAAGTATCCGAAGCTCAAAAATTAAGTAGTGATTTAATTAATGATTATAGAAATTTAAAAGCTGGTATCTATGATGGAGCGAGTGATATTCAAAAGTATTTATCTACTTTGGATAAAAAAGATTCTGCTGCTCTTGTTCATGCCTTGGGGGGAGATTTAGACAAAGAAGATTTAAACCCTACCCTACTACCTATATACGAACGATTTAGAAGTGTAATAGATGAAAAAGCAATGGAACTAGTAAAACTTGGAGTTCTTAGTGAAGAAGCGAAGATAGGCGATTATTTAAAGAGGTATTACAAACAATACATTGAACAAGGGCATAGTGGCTCTTCTCTTGCTTTTAGCATCTTGCACAAAAGAAAAGATCTTAGCAAAGATGAAAGAATTGCATTAGGAATGATTGAAGATGCTGATTTTGTTATCCCAAATACAATAGCAGAACAAAATATATTAATACAAAAAGCCAAACTCCTAAAAAATATTGCAGATACTTTTGCAAAAGATACAGAAGAGCCAGGCTATGTAAAAGTATCAAGTGCCACTTTAGATAATGGAGTAAATAAATACGGGGCTTTAGCTGGAAAATATGTGCCTAAAGATGTAAAAATTGAAATTGATAATGCAAGAATAATTCAACAAGAAATGCGTATTGTTGAAGATGGGTTATATCCTTTAATCGATCACTTAAAAGTAAATTTAACAGTAAAAAATCCAGTAACACACGTGTATAATATTGCTTCAAATATGTTATTGGCTGGTCTTAATGGAGATTTTAAAGCATTAGGCAAAGTATTGTACATGAGAGTAAAGAATCCAAAACAATTTAAAGAACTATTGAAAACAGCAAATAAATATGGATTAAATTCTTATTTAGATGATTTTGAACAAGCTCATGTAGATTTAAAACCAAAAGGGAAAAAAGTAAACATTGCGTCTAGTATTCAAAAAAATTTGTATATGACACAAGATAGCAAATT
>JABSPN010000527.1 GCA_013214425.1 Flavobacteriaceae bacterium
CCCTCTCCCTGTGGCCTTCCGGACTGTCGCTACTAGAAAATCTTGTGATGGTTTCGAAAATGGAGAGGCAACATCCAGCTTGAACTCTGACATGATGAATAACTGATCCCAAAGCTTATGCTGAAAATCTGCAACATCTCTTAAATGTGGATTCATATTTCCCATCACATCAATAATAGACATCACTACTTTTTGTCGTTCTTCACTACTCTCAATTGTAAGAGCATGATCAATCATTTTGTGTATATGTCTTCCGTATTCTGGAATAATAAGCTTCTTCCTTTCCGTGTTGTATTCTATATTGTCGATCAAAATATTTTGAAATTTTTAATGAATAGAAGTATTAAATTGCAAAGTAGTAAATTTTAATGTAAAAAAAGACTTATAATGAAATAACACCGTCAATTTTTGACACTTCTTTATATTTTAAAATAATACTGTCTGCATCTTGCATCACCAATTGTATTGTGATACTGGTATATTTTCCAGTTTTGGATTTCTTGGTATCGATTATAGCGCCTAAATTATCAAAAATCGCCATCACTTCTTCTATTCTAGCTTCTGAGGTAGGCACTATAAATTTATACATGTATGATGTCGGAAATGTGGTAGTATCTTCTAATTGTCCTTTTAATTTCTTGTAAAATTCGTCGGGATTATTTTTATCTTCCATAGCAGGTGTTCAATTCTTTGCAAATATAGACTTATTCCTTATTATTTTTAAATTACAGTCTAAATTCATTATTTTGTTTACATGACAAAAATTATAGTGATTAGTGGTGGGCCAGGAAGTGGAAAAACTACTATTGTTAGTCAGCTAGTGAAAAGAGGTTACAGCTGTTTTGATGAAGTTTCCAGAGAAATTATTATAGCAGCTCAAAAGGAAGGTGTTGAGCAATTATTCTTAACAGATCCTGAGGAATTTAGCAGACGCATTCTTAAAGGCCGAATAGATCAGTACATCAAGGCCAAAAAAGAAGAAGTAAGTATGGTGTTTATCGATAGAGGAATACCCGATATTGTTGCCTATATGGATTTTAAAAACGAAGCTTCTCCAGAACACTTTAGGGAAGCATGCAAAGCTTGTCGCTACGATTTTGTTTTCCTATTACCTCCTTGGAAACAGATTTATAAACAAGATAGCGAACGCTATGAAACTTTTGAAGAAGCTGAAGTTATCTATGATAATTTAAAGAAAACTTACTCAGATTTAGACTATGAAACGATAGAAGTTCCTTTTGGAAATTTGAGTGAGCGGGTAAATCATATCTTAAATATTGTTGAATTCAGTTAATGAATAGCCCAAAGGAGATATTAAAGCGTTATTGGGGTTTTGATCATTTTAAACCTCTACAAGAGTCTATTATCAACTCTGTTTTGGATCAACAAGACACCTTTGCTTTATTACCTACTGGAGGTGGAAAATCTGTCTGTTATCAAATTCCAGGGCTTATTTCAGAAGGTATTTGTCTTGTTATTTCTCCTTTAATTTCCCTAATTAATGATCAAGTTAATACGCTAAAAGAAAAAGATATTAAAGCTGTCTCTCTTACTGGGGCAATTTCTCCTGAAGAACTCAGCGTGTTTTTTGACAATTGCAAGTACGGTAATTATAAGTTTTTATACTTATCTCCTGAAAGATTGGATTCTGAATATGTAATCGGTAGAATTCAAGACTTAAATGTGAATTATATCGTAGTCGATGAAGCGCATTGTATTTCACAATGGGGAAATGATTTTAGACCAGCTTACAAAAAAATACATCTTCTAAGAAAACACTTACCCAATAAAAACATTATTGCTTTAACTGCCACAGCAACATTAGAAGTTCAAAAAGATATCATTACTTCTTTGGAATTAACTAGTCCCAAGATTTTCAAAAAATCGTTTAAGAGAGAAAACATCTCATTTAATATTATCACTACTGAAAATAAAAACGAACTGCTAAGGATTATACTCCAAAAAAACACACAATCGAGTATTGTTTATGTTAGCAATAGAAAGTCGACCATTCAGCTAAGTGATTTTTTAAAGAGTAGACATATTACTGCCTTAC
>JABSPN010000528.1 GCA_013214425.1 Flavobacteriaceae bacterium
GAAGTAATTTTAGCTGGACTCAAAGATCTTGTCAGTAATAAATTGATATTTTCAGTAAAATTGATTACATCAATATTTTCATTCTTCAATTCACGAACAATTCCATGAATTCTAGATCCTTTAACTCCTACACATGCTCCTACTGGATCAATTCTATCATCATATGAATCTACAGCTACTTTAGCCTTATCTCCTGGTATTCTGACTACTTTCTTGATTGAGATTAATCCGTCGAACACTTCAGGTATTTCTTGTTCAAATAGTTTTTCAAGGAATTCAGGAGCCGTTCTAGACATGACAATCATCGGCTTATTCCCTTTCAACTCAACACTCTGAATTACACCTCTTACATTTTCTCCCTTTCTAAAAAAGTCAGAAGGAATTTGCTTGTCTTTTGGAAGAATAATCTCATTTCCTTCATCATCCAATAGAATAACAGCTCTGTGTCTTATGTGATGAACTTCAGCGGTATATAATTCTCCAACTAAATCCTTAAATTGCTTGTAAATATTAGTGTTATCATGCTCATGAATCTTAGAAATTAAGTTTTGTCTTAATGCTAAGATTGCTCTTCTTCCTAAATCTACTAATTTAACTTCTTCCGAAACATCTTCTCCAACTTCAAAATCTGGCTCAATTTTTCTAGCTTCAGTTAAAGATATCTCTTGATTTTCATCTTCAACTTCCCCATCTGCAACAACAATTCTATTTCTCCAAATTTCTAAATCTCCTTTATCTGGATTAATTATAATATCAAAATTATCATCATCTCCATATTTCTTCTTTAAGGCATTTCTGAAAACATCTTCAAGAATTGCCATAAGCGTCACACGATCAATTAGCTTATCATCTTTAAATTCTGAAAAAGAATCAATTAACGCTAGATTTTCCATTTCTTCAATTAATTAAAAATTATCATTACACTTGCTTTGTTGATATCACTAAAAGCTATTTCTTTAGTCTTATTTACCGTTACTTTTCCTTTCCCAATTGGCTTTGGCTCTCTGGCTTTCCATTCTAACACTATAGCATCGTCCAATACCTGAATTAAAGTTCCGTTTATTGTTTCTCCTGAATTTAACTTCACTTCTAATTTTCTAGACAAGTTTTTTACATATTGTCTTTTAAGAGTGAGTGGGGCTGCAGCTCCACAAGAAGCAACTTCAAGAGAAAAATCTTGTTCTTCTCGATCTAAATTATGTTCTATCCCTCTGCTTATTGCAATACAATCTTCAACAGTAACACCATTATCTCCATCTAAAATTACTTTTATCCCGTAGTTACTATCGATTGAAAAATCGATTAAGAATAAAGATGGATGTGCTTCTAAAGCATTACCCAATAAGTCTTTTACTTTCTTCTCAAACATCTGTATAAAAAGAGGGGACTTTTTGTCCCCTCTGCATAATTAAACGCAAAAACAGGTGCAAATATACAACTTTTTTGCTTTTTATAAAATTTATATTCTGACAATGATTTCGTATCTTTATTAGGTTAAATTTAATTTATCTTAAATCATGAAAAAAATTCTAGTTCCAACTGATTTCTCCATTCAAGCAGAGTATGCATTACATGTTGCTGCTAATTTGGCAAAAAAGTATGGTAGCGAAATTTACTTACTTCACATGATTGAGATGCCATTAGATCTTATTGATGCGTTACATGAAAACAGTGAGCTTCCTGAAGCCATATTTTTCATGAAGTTAGCACATCAAAAATTTGAAAAGGTACTTTCCCAGGGATACCTTGAAGGAATCACCGTTCATGAAACAGTTCAGAACAACAAAGCCTTTGAGGGAATTATCGATTCGGCTCATCAACACAATGCCGATTTAATCGTTATGGGATCCCACGGAACAAACTCTTTTCAAGATCTATTTGTAGGCTCTAATACTGAAAAAGTAGTTCGCACATCAGACATCCCTGTTTTGGTTATCAAAAATGACCATAACAGCTTTGACATTAACCACCTTGTTTTCCCATGTGACGGGAGCGAGGAGTATAAAAAAACATATGGAGAAGCGATTAAGTTTGCCAGAGACGTAG
>JABSPN010000529.1 GCA_013214425.1 Flavobacteriaceae bacterium
CATAAGAAGTAATCATTTCTTTTTTCTCTTCTGAATCGATTAATTCACTGCAATAAAAAAGAGTTTGGATAATATATTGTCCTTTACTAGCTAAACGAATTTCCCTAACACCTTCAGTTATAAATAATCTTTCCTTCCTTCTTGTTCTAGACTTTTCCTGTAACTGAATGAGTTTCTTAATTGTTGGGTTTTGAATGCTACTGATATGCTTAGACATCTTCTTTTTGGAATCAAAAACCAAAAATACACTTATTTTTTGTAAGTTTAAGCATTCATAGAAGCTAACTCTTATTATGATTTCAATGACTAAAAATCTTATTATAATCTCGATCTTTTCTCTGCTGATTTTTTCTTGTAAACAAGCTGAGACCAAGGAAGAAGTTCCTGTTGAAGAAATAGAAGAAACCATTATGTCGGAAGAGCCTAAAATACAAATGGTTTTTCCTGAAAGTATCGATAAATTATTTGAAGCGCATGGCGGATTAGATCGCTGGAATGCTCTGGGACATTTATCTTTCAGGCTGAATAAATCCAGATCAAACGAATCCTATCAGTTGAATTTACAAACAGGTAAATCCTTAGTGCAAGGGTCTGACTTTATTATAGGCGATGATGGTGAATATGTTTGGTTGAAGGAATATGGTAAACCATTTAAAAGTGATGTGCGTTTTTATAGTAAATTCCATGCATATTTTATGATGATGCCTTTTGTTTTAGCAGATGAGAATACTGTTTTTACAAGAGCGGCAGCGGTAAAGTACCAAGGAACTTTGTATCCAGGATACCGTGTTTCTTTTCGAGAACATCATGAAAACATTCCTGTTGATGAATATTATATTCACTTTAATCCGAAGACCTACAGAATGGAGTGGTTGGGTTATACAATGCCTAAAAAACCTGGGAGTAATGAAAACAAAGTACTAATGGTTCGCTATAGAGATTTGAAAGTAGTCGATGGTGTTTTATTACCGAATAGCTTAACCTGGCATCGCTATAGAGATGGTGTGATTGGTTCAAAAACTAATGCTGTTCGATTTAGCGATATTGAATTGAGTAATGACCCTTTGGCAACAGAACTATTTGAGATGCCTGAAGGTGTCAAAGCATATTGAAACTAGTTTGGCGTTACTTTTTTTAAATCACTTATTCGTATAAAATACAAACCTTCGGGTTTAATATTAATACCGTACTCATGACTACCATCAAGAACTGTACTGGTAGCAAAACGCCCTTTTATTATTTTAATTTCTCCAGCTTTAATGGTTTCAGTATTTAATTCTTTAATGATACCATCACCAACGCGTTCTCCGTTTTTATATAGTGAAATACTCATTACTAACGGCATATCGGTATCAGAAAAGTCGAGGTCATAACGATACGGATTATGAATAGAAAACTCAAGATAGGCTTGATTATTGGTGATTTTTTGTAAAGAAACTAGTGAAGCGTTTAGATCTTTAAGAACTGGAAAATGATCAACTTCTAAATAGTTGATTTCATCTGAATCTGCTTTGTTCAATACTTCGAACTTCGGACTTGAATATTCGCTAAAAACTAGCGCAGATTGGTTGTGAAAAGACGTATAATCCCATAAATCATATTGGTTTTTTCTATAAAAATAGTTGTTACTTGAATAAGCATTTTTTTTAGTGTAAAATTGATATTTTGAAGCCTTTTGATAGCTGTTAACGAACACTACATTTTTATCCTGGGAGAGTTCCTCAAGCTGTGAATAAAATGCTTTTCCTTCCTTGTGAAATTCTAATGAGGTGTCCAGAGGAAGCATGGCTATTATTCTAAAGCCAAAAATTAAAAATATGATTACCGATAATCCAATCGTTATTTTCTTTTGAAGTATTTTTTCTTCGGAAATGATGAGAAAAGAGAAAAGTATTAATGGAATGACAGCGAAGTAAATCCAATGTGGTTCTACTTTATCTCTAAAGGAAGAAAATAAAAAGAAGAGTAAGCCACCAATAAAAATATAACCATAGTGTTTAGCAAGAGGCAGTTTGAAATTTTTGAGTTTACTT
>JABSPN010000053.1 GCA_013214425.1 Flavobacteriaceae bacterium
ATGTTTGATTATCTTCATTAAATTCATATAGTTCTCTTTTTTTTAACTGCCCTATAAATTTATGATGAGAATAAAAACTTTTAATGTCACTAGATTTTTTTTGTTCTATTTCTATATCAGTTTTTTTCATTCTATTTAACGAATCAATTGTTAAATTAAACCAATATCCTTTTCTATCAACATTACCCTTTTGATTAAACTTAATATATATACTTGTTTCATTTAAGATGTTTTGATCAATTTCTTTTTCATAGATATATAGTTCTTTAATTAGACCTTTTAAACCAAACTTTTTTAAATCATTACTCTCTTGTGAGAATGTAAAAATTGAACTTAAAAAAATGATATAAAGAAAAAGTGATTTTGTTTTTTTTATCATGATTAAGGTAAATTTTAATATTATTAGTTTATGGAATAACCTCCTGTAACTAATGCAATAGAATCATTCTGATGTGTTATTTATTTCAACTCCTATTTTGCTGAAGCTATACGTTTGTATATGATTTTATTATTTAGTTTAAAAACTAAAATTAGCAAATAAATCAAATATAGAAAGTCTTCGGGTACTTTCGAAAGTAGGCTAGATTTAGCGATGAATTATAGATGGTGTTGGTCATTGGTTTTTATAGATTTATAACTTAATGTGAACTTAGATCATTTTCTGTGATACAAGGATTAATGAAACTATTGTAATGTTCACGTTTCTTCCAATATAGAATTAACACGAGGGCAATTATAACTAAAAGAATATACAACACACTACCCTCTGGTCCAAAAACTCCTCCAGAAAATATATTATTAGGTGTATTAATACTAATTACAGAAACTTTAGCAATATTTCCACTAATAGGAAATCCAAAAAGAGCACCGAGAAAAAGGTTCCAAGAAAAATGCATTCCAATAGACATACCCAATCTTCCTGTTATTAAAAAAGGCAAATATATAATTATCGCGTCCACAGCTAAATTAATAGTAGAAATAATCGTAGCACCGTCATTAAAAATATGCGCAATTCCAAATAGAGGAGCAATTAAAATAAGGGTAATTAAAGTTCTTTTATTGGGGTCTTTTTTAAGTACTCGCAGTGTTTCATAAGTAATGTAAAACAGAAAAGCTCTAAAAAATATTTCTTCAACAGAGGTTCCTACTATTAAACCAATTATTTCAGATAAAAGCCCCGCTAAAAAAGAGTAATTAAAAGAATAGCTCGATGAATTGACAGTAAAGTAGTCTACAATCTTTAAATTACCGGAAAGATACATTAACAAGAAGAATAAAGACAGCTGTATTAATGAAATAGAAACACCAATTAAAAATTCCTTTATCCATGTTTGATTAATGCTTAATCCATATTTTTTAAATGATGATTTTTCTAAATATTTAATTTGTACAAATAAACTGAATACAACTGAAATTAGATAAATTGAAGCAGAGATAATTCCTCGTAAAAGACTTGAATCTAGAGCTTCTTGTAAAACTAACTGTAAAGGAATATTAATGAGAAAGGTAATTGTTAAAAACAATAATAATCTCCATATAGGACGAATGTTATCTTTAGAGTTATAAATAATTTTGCGCATACTTAATTGCTTTTAAAAGATTGATAATATTTTAAATCGCAATTTACGTTGGTTATTTTTTTAAAAATAGAATGAAATTAGCCACATTTTTAAAAATCAGAATCCCCTAATTTTCTTTGGGTTTAAGCCCATATATAATTTAAATATTCTAATCATATGACTATGGTCTGAAAACCCACAAGTTAGAGCAATTTCTGTTATAGACATATTGGTGTTAAATAAAAAATACAATGCTTTATTAACCTTTACTTTTCTCATATAATCACCCAATGTACCTTTATAATGTTTTTTAAAGTATTTGGAAATTGTTACTGGATGAACATTTAATATATGTGCTAATTCATCTAGCGGTATAAATTCATTCCAACGATCTTCAATAATCTCTTTGAGTCGATTAACCCATAAGGGTTTATAAGCTGAGGTTTTATTATTTGTAAATAATGATTTCATCGAAAGCTGGATAGAATCTTTGGAGTGAGAATCATTAACCTGAAATTCATTATAGATTTGAATTAAATCTAAATATGTCTCAATACGCCTATTTTCCGGAATAGTTAGATCATGAAAATTCAGATGATTTGTTGAGAAGAAATCACTTTTTAATTCTAAATTAAGGTTTTTGGAAGGAAAGGATGTATATCTATTTCTATGAATTTCTCCTTGATCATAAACCATAATTTTCCCAGGAGAAACTTGTGTGTCTTTAATTTTTCTTGATTCTAGGTTTCCTCCTTGAAGAATTAGTGACAAATGAATATCTTCATGTGAGTGCCATTCTTCTGAAACAGGTTCGTAATAGTTAACTATAGAGATTGTACACAAATCTAAATCAAATTTACTGTTTGTTCTGCCTAAAAAGGTATTGGATTTTAATTTCAATTTAGTTTTTTAAATTTGTGGCCAACGGTCTTGTATATGGCTCGTGGCATGTAAATTAAGAATTATTTTCGGATTGAGCACGAGCCGAATTTTTAAATTTTACAATTTATCTTTTTTTCTAAATCGTCAAATTTAAAAATTTGGCGGACTCGTAAATACACCTTAACTTCGATTAAATAACTATCTAGCTATGAGGTGTATAATTTGTTGTGCAACGTTTTTTTACTCATTTGGTTCATCCGCTAAATGATAGTTTATTTCAGTTTTTATTTCAATTTTCGATAACAAATAGAGAATATTTTTCATCATTTATTCTGAATATACAAATTTGGTTTTCTTATGAACGAGGCAAATATCGTAGCCATAACAATTAGAATTGCAACTTCGTATGGTTTTCCTTTATACATATGGATAAACACTATAAATGTCATATAACAAGCTAAAAGAATAGTTCCGACAAGTATAGTTTTGTTGTAAAGAAATAGTGCTGTAGAAATTAATAGAAATATTCCAGTTGCTATCATTATTGTGCTATTCGCAACAATTTTGTCGGTTTGGTTTGAATTAAAAATTTTATCTAATGCGTTTGGAATAAAAAAAAGAGTGATTATTAATGAAGGTAACCACATTAGTATTTTCGAGAGGATTTTTTCGGTTTTCATATTTTTATTTGGTTTAGATTATTTTTCAAATCTATTAGTTATTTTTCGCCCTCAAACACTAAATTAGTAAGCGTTCAGTTTGGTATATCAAACGTTGATGTTTGAAGCGTAAACATTTTTTTTAAATGTTGCACAACGGTCTCGGCTATGATTTCGTTGCGGAATCATCCGCAGGAATATTCCACTCAGAAATCAGCCGTTGATTAATACTTTTATTTTGGTGTGGCACAAAACCACAATGAATTATAGCCATTGTGCCTGTTGCACAACTTATTAATAAAGATAGTATTCTAAACTGAATTTCGGGTTATTATTTTATATCTTTAGTTATGCAAGGCAAGAAAATATATCAAGAAAAATTATTCACGACTTTTCGGTTGAGTGATCGAGTTCCAGAGTCCAATTTTTATAGGCGATTAAAAGGTGTTTTAGACCTAGATTACCTTTATGAATCTACGAAGCCATATTATGGTTCAAGCGGTCAAAAGAGTATCGATCCTGTTGTGTTCTTTAAACTATGTTTAGTTGGTTATTTGGAGAACATCATCAGCGACAGAGATTTAATACAGCATAGTAGCATGCGTTTGGATATTTTGTTTTTTATTGGTTATGATATTGATGAGCCTTTACCTTGGCATTCTACAATAAGTCGTACACGTCAGTTATATCCAGAATCGGTTTTTGAAGCCGTGTTTACCAAAGTACTGCAATTATGTATAGAAAAAGGGATGGTTAGTGGTCATACCCAAGCGATTGATTCTGCTCCTATTAAAGCTAATGCATCAATGGATACATTGGAGTTAAAAGTTCCCAAAGATGCTTTGGATGCCCATTTAAAACGTATCCGGGTGATGAGTGCAATAGATAAGGACAAGGCCTCATCGTCAATCAAAAGTAAATAAAGCTCCAACGGAACAGCAATTACTTACAGCGAGTAATCAAGAATTACAAGGAATAAAACGTCGTAATACAAAATGGTCTACCGACCAAGACCAACGACCAGGCTCAGGCAATAAGGGTAGTAAATACACCTCAAACAAGACACATTATAGTCCTACAGATCCAGATGCCCGCATTAGTGTTAAACCAGGAAAAGCGAGGAAGCTAAATTATATGAGTCAGCTCAGTGTAGATACAGCCCATCATGTAATTACAGATATCAAGGCCTATCACGCTTGTAAGAAAGACAATCAATACTTAGAAGATATTACAAATCGTTTGCATAGTCGTTTATGGAAACAAGGCTTTAACTGGGAGAACTTATTAGCCGATACGGGTTATAGTAGCGGAGAGAATTATGCTTTTTTAGAGTCAAAAGGGATTAGGAGTTTTATACCACCTCATGGGACTTATAAGGGCGGTCCTGCTGGATTTATTTATCATGAGAAACAGGATTACTATACATGTTCACAGGGTGAAATTATCCCATTTAAAAAGGTGTTTTTAGATTATAGAACCCAGACCAAAAAGAAAGAGTATCGTGGTTCGAGCAAGCAATGTAGGGGGTGTCCGTTAGCGAGTAATTGTTTAGGAAAGGCAAAAGAGAAGAAATTTTCAGTAACCTATTATCGAGAGGCCTACGAACGCAATATAGCCAGAGTGGAAAGTAAAAGAGGTAGGTACATGAAAGCCAAGCGGCAAAGTACGGTAGAACCTGTTTTTGGAACCCTTACCCAGTTCATGGGGCTTCGAAAGATCAATACCATAGGAATAGAGCAGGCTAATAAGGTCATGCACCTATCTGCTATAGCTTACAATTTGAAGAAATACCTAAAATTTATGAGTAAAACCGTAAAAAGTGATGCAGGAATGCTGCATGTTTATATACATGCATTAAAATGTGCTTTTAGACTCAAAATAAGGCCTAATCTAGTATTTTAATACTATATAATTATTACTTTTCTTAACATAAAAAGCCCCTTAAAAAGGAGCTTTTGGGTGATGATTTATCTTTTTTAGCCACTTGTGCAACGGTTACTTATGTTGTAGTGAGTTTTTTATTTTTTCTGTTTATTTGTCAATTCAATTATTCCATTTACAGTGATTTTTCCAGTTTTATATATTGTTTCTTTAACGGGTTCGTCTAAGTGTTGACAAAGTTTAAATTTATGATTATCAGCAATATACAAATTTAAACTCATGTCTATTTCAATTTGGTCTTCACATTTATGACAAACTCCTCCATAACATTCGCCAATTGCAATCGATTTTGAGTCAATCCTTTCTCCGTTTAATTTATAGGTCGTTAATATAGGTATAAAACAATTAACATTTCGATTAAGTTCAAGAACTATTGTCGATATATAAGAACCGTTTGTTTTGATTTTTCCAAAAATATAATAAGGTTTCTTTTCATAAGGTGAACTTATTTCCTTATTCAGTTTTTTAGATGGGCGAAAATCATGATCGCAACCACTCAGTCTTAGTGGCAATTTAATCTCCGGAAATTGGTCAATAAATTGTTGGAATTGTTCATTGACTTGTATTATATCAGATGAGGGATTTTCAGATTTCTTATTTTCATTCTCTATAGCTTTACAACCTAGGAAAAACACAAATAAAATTAAAATACTGTTTCTCATATTTATTGTTAATTAAATTTTAAGAAATACCTTCAACTATTATACCAATAATTTCTTTAACATACCCTGATGTTTGCCAACGGTTTGGCTATGAGTAGTTGCGTCCCGCAGGGCGCTATTGCTTATAGGTTTTGTTAGGTACTGGCTTTTTATTTTTTAGTTTAGTAAATGAATACGTTTCAGCGAATAGCTTTATCCATTCTTTACCTGTTGTATTTCCAATATGTCCACTATTCATATCTGTCAACATTATAATTTCTGAATCGGATAAATTGTTCTCTCTTAATCTAGCTGTATACTTTGCTACTTGCCAAATAGGTGTTCGATAATCTTGATAACTAGCAATCAATAAGACATTTGGATATTGTTGTGGTCTAATGTTTTGATAAGGAGAGTATTTTAGAATGTAATCATACACTTCTTTGCTCTGTGGATTCCCCCATTCCTTGTATTCATCTATTGTTAGAGGGAGAGTATCATTCATCATAGTGTTTAAAACATCTAAATAAGGGTGATCTAAGATAATCGTATTGAACAATTCAGGATTTAGATTCACAGCCTGTGCAACAATTAACCCTCCTGCGCTATTTCCATATCCAATGAGTTGTTTTGATGTAGTATAACCCTTTTTAATGAGAAATTCTGCACATGAGATATAGTCTAAAATTGAATTTTTCTTCTCTAACTCTCTACCTGATTTGTACCATAATTGACCTAACATTGACTCACCTCTGACATGGGCATATGCGATGGTATAACCTTGTTCTAATAATATAGCATCTTGATCGTTAAAGGAAGGTGTAGTTATAGCTCCATAAGCACCATACACTTTTAATATTAATCCACTGTTAATTTTGTTTGTAGCTCTGTTTTTTACAATAGTTATTGGGATTTTAACGCCGTCATGACTTTTAGACCAAATACGCTTAGTATTAGTATATTTGAAGTGAATCGGGTTTACTAATTCGGTTTTTGATACTACATCCAACTGAGATGTTTTGAAGTTGTACTTGTATTTAGAATAAGGTTGTGATGGCGAGCTAAATGAAAATAAAAAGCAATTTGTTGAATCATTTGTTGAAATAAGTTGGTAATCACCTATTCCTAATTTAAGCTCTAGTTCTTGCCATTTATTTTCACCATGCTCTATGTACTTTAATTTGGGAACAGATTTCTCGTAAATTAAAGCAACCACTTTGTTTTTCATTGGAAGAACATCGAGAATGTAATCGTCTTTATAAGAGCGAGCAAGAAGTGTTGAGTTGCTAGGATTAGAGAATGTGCAAAACTCTATTGAACTGTCTTCTTCATCATTAACGAGTAAATATATTCCATCTTTTATTTTAACCTTTACCACAACTCCTTTCTCTCGTTTTTTTATCAGTTTTATTTCAGGAAGTGGAACTTTTGGTTGTATTAAATAGACTTCATTCTCTGTTTTGGACTGGATAGTACAAAAAAGGTGCTCTCCTAATTTTGTTACCTCTACATCAAATTTAGAATCCTTTTCAGTGTATATTGTTGATTCTGTATTATTCAGTATGTCATAATGGCAAAGGGACCTGGCACTACCAATATGATTTGTCTTTGTATAGATAATGGTTGAATCTGAATGCCATTGAATGGAATAAATATTGGATATAGAATCAATTTCTATATTTTTTCCAAAAGGTAATACTGCTAAAAAATCACCAATTACACCTACTTTTTGATAGAGTACCAAAATCAAGTTTTTAGGTGTATTAGGGATAAACCGTTTTATAAAAATATCATTATGTTTATTTTCAAATAACGATACATTCAATACTTCAACTCGCTTAATGGAATCTTTTTGATAATAAAGAATATCATTGTTCAAACTATCTACATCAAAGAAATAGGAGTTGGGTTTAATTTCTTTTTTTGATTCTGCCTGTTTTTCGTAGAATGTGTTTAACTGTTCAAACAGCTTTTTCTGGTATTTTTTGACTTCAATTAATTCATTTTTGGCATACTTGTTTTCTTCAATTAAGTATGCCTTCAATTTGCTCTCATAATCAGGAAGAGCCATCCAATGTAAACTGTCAAATACAAGAGTGTTATGGTAATCGAAGGCGTAAGGGGTTTTAGAGGCTATGGGACTTGGTAGATCAGCTTTTTGTTCTAGCTTATGACTTTCAAATTGTTCGGATAACGGTTGCTTAATTTCTAAGTCTCTAATTATTTTCGAACTAAGCAAAAGAGAATCTGCTAATTCGAGCTCTTTCCAATAATCAGGGTTGTATTTGCTTTTATAATGCCTAATTGAAGAAAATCGAGTTGATTTAAACAGGGAAGAGTCGGCAAAAGGTTTAACATTCTCCGTTTGTATATTAAGGACATAAATCTCTTTATTAGCTAAATGCAAGATTGATTCACCATTTTCTTTCTGTCCTACTTTTTTTGTTTCGGAAAATTTAATGTTTTGGATATGATATAAGTCACCTTGTTTTTTGTAGTTCATTTCTACTTGATAGTCAATGGGCATTCCTTTAGAGAAGAAACCAAAGTCTCTGTCAACAGCAAGTTTGTATTGAAACTTTAATAGGGCATAGGTCTCTTTTGAAATGTAGATTCTTCCGATATAAATCGGTGATTTATTCTTTCTTGATTGATCAATACTAAAGTCACGATTGGTTGATTTTGGATAAAATGAAATAACATAACAGGCCTCACCATTTATAGTTTCAGAGATGTGGTGTTGAAAATGATATTTGTTTAGAATGGCAGGATTAAAAAAATCATATTGATACTTGATTTTATCAAACGCAAATAAGAGTAAGGGATCTCCTATAAGGGTTGTCTCTATCCCATAATTGCTCAGGTTGTCGCAATGTCGAGAAGCTAAAATAGTCTGTTGGTCTTCTTTAGTGTTAAAATCTTTAAGCAACGGGGAGAAATATTGATTACCCTCAAGTTCAAAAGCATATGATTCATCATAAAACCAATTTTCCCAAATTTTCTGATCTAGTTTTTTCTGTGGATATGCGGTATAATGTGTATTGACAATAGGCTCGTTTAACTGAATGAAAGTGCCATTTTCCTCAATCGTTTCTCGATATAGTGATTGGTAAATTACAGGTTTATTACTATAGTTTGAAGAGGTATTCTTTATTGCCATCTTTATTATTTTTTCTGGCTTGGTAGGCTTTACATAGGAGACAATAACTTCTGAAAGCACCTGGAGGGAACTTTTAAGTTTTATTTCAACCGTTTTTTTGGCATTTTCTTTTGAGTAAAGCTGTGTTTGCTTGTCGTATCCAACGTAAGATACAACGATTGAGTCTTTATCTATTAATTCAGATTGCTCAAATGAAGCTAATCCTTCCATATTTGTTGAGGCCCCAATTCCTGATTTTTTGAAATAAATATTGGCAAAGGGTAAAGGTTCATTTGTTTCAAAATCATAAACGGATATATTAATCTCTTGTCCAATTGAACAAAGTGGAAGTAATAGGAATATTAAAAGAAATTGTTTCATTGATTTTTTTAATGAAACACAAAACTATGGATAAAAAAAGTATCAAATAGTGTTTATAGTATATTCTATTTAAGCTTCTTATTAAAGAAGTCTATGGTTCGATTCCAAGACAAGGTAGCAGCGGCTTGGTCATATCTTGGTGTTGTATTGTTATGAAATCCGTGATTGACTTTAGGATAAATATAGGCTTCATACCTAATGTTTTTGTCTTTTAAAATGGCTTCATAAGCTGGCCAGCCAGCATTTACTCTGCTGTCTAGTTCGGCATATTGCAATAAGAGGGGTGCCTTTATTTTTATCGCATCTTCTTCAGATGGTTGTCTTCCATAATAAGGAACTGCTGCTCTAAGATCTGGTATTTTTACTGCCATCATATTTGAAATCCAGCCTCCAAAACAGAATCCAACAACGCCAATTTTGCCATTACAATCTTTATGAATTTTTAGGTAGTTGTATGCTGCTATAAAGTCTTCAAGCATTTCATATTTATCGCGTGTTTTTTGGAGCGCACGACCGTCATCATCATTTCCGGGGTAACCACCAAGTGGTGTTAATGCATCTGGTGCTAGGCTTATAAATTGTTCTACTGCAGTTCTTCGGCCAACATCTTCAATATAGGGGTTTAGACCTCTATTTTCATGCACAACAATCACACCGGGTAATTTAGTTTCAAGGTCTTTAGGTTTTGTTAATAACCCTTTTATAGTTCCTCCACCATTAACAGAATTATAAGTAATATAGTTTGAATCAATTCTGGAATCGTCTTGAGCTATTAGACTGGTGTCTGTGTAATTTGGAGACATAAAACTCAGTAGAGAAGGAAGTGTAAGCCCTCCTACTGCAAATAGCGATAGTTTTTCAATGAATTGCCTACGTTCTAACTTATTATGTGCATAGTCATCATATAGGTCAAATAACTCTTGACTTATGTCTTCTTTTTTAATAGGTTTCATGTTGCTGTAATTTTTAACTGGTTAGCCTAATTTATTGAATTGAATCAGAACGGTTTAAAATGCATAGCAATGTGTTGAGCATAATGCGTTGTCTGTTCGAGCACCTAATTTAGTAAATAAATCACAGCTAGATTGTTCTCAAAGAATTTTTCAAGTAACCAATAAATTATAGAAGGAGTTAGGAATTGGAAATTATTCAGTTCAAATTTTAAAAAAATCAATTAATGGTAAATTATCTTTTTATTTTCTTTTTTCTATTGAATAATACATAAAGGAAAGCACTATAACTGTGAAAGCAAGATGAATAATACACCTTATAATTATTGATACATTAAATTTTTCAAAATGTCAATATACCCTAAATTCAAACCTAAAACTAATAGGTATGTATAGAGCCACATATATCTTGATGTAGTTAACATTCGCTGCTTTAGTTTACAAATAAGGTTTTTTATGTATTTATGATTATTTAATTTGGCATCATTGCTTATCAAGCTATACTTACTTCTATAAGATTGGATATATCTCATGATCATACCAAAACTAATTAGTACAATAGCTGCTAAATAAAATATATTTGAAAGCTTTACTAGGGAAGTTTGAGGTTTGGCATATATTTTGTAACAAATGTACTAAAGACAAGTAGCAACAATATTTTAAAATTTACATGATGTCGATAGCAATTTTAAAGTTTATTACACAAATACTTCGTTTTGTGTTGTTACCGTTCTTGTTGTTTTCATGTGCCTCTTCATCGAAGTTGCAATCTGCTTATGCGCTAGGTAACCCGCAAAATAATTCAGTAAGAAATAGTCGTAATCAAAACACAATTCAATTTGACTATGAAAAAATGTTACTTGGAAAATGGAAACTAATTACTGAATATGCTTTTTCAACACTTGATGATGAGTGTTGTGACGATAGAACAAATGATGATGATTATTTGAAAAATAAAACAATTGAAAAAACAAGAAAAAATGTGATTTGGACTTTCAACTCCAATATGTCTATTTTTATTGCACAAAATGGAAATATAACCAAAGAAACTTATGAAGTGCACTACTTCAATATGCTGACCATCGGAAGCAAAAAATATATAATTTCCTTACTCGATGAGACCCAACTTTTGATAGTCAGCAATGTAGCTGGATTTCAACACATGGCTTACACATTTCAAAAAATACAATAAATAGCTTAAAAACTCGGTGCTTTTTGTTTATCTGAAGTTGAATAATTTACTCTCCCATAAAATTTGAGCGTATTTGTAAAAAAAATATCTTGGGTTGATCAAAAACAAGGATGCAGTAATGTCTAATCCTGAAATATGGCTACAGGTTAAAATTGAATTTACTCTGATAATTTATATACCATATTCGGGGTTTTATAGTCTAAAGATAAGTGTAATCTTAATTTATTTGTATAAATTAATTGCATTTTTTGTTGCTCTCTTTGCGTGTTGTAGACTATCAAAGGTCTGATCTAGGTAGAACTCGTCTTTAAGGATTCCGTTTACACGCTCAGCCAC
>JABSPN010000530.1 GCA_013214425.1 Flavobacteriaceae bacterium
ACCCATTGAAAAACAATTAAATCATTGATTTTCAATGTTTATTTAATACCCTTCGCTACGCATATAGTTACATTTAATTGCACAAAGTCACCTGTTGACCGCCATTTAATCGCCGTTATTCAGACCGTTAAAATGTTTAATAAAAATGCATAACAGTAATATCTCAGTACGGGGGTAGGAAGTATTTTATTAACGTCTTCTATCTTGTATTTGGGCATATGCTTAGTAGAACCACTAAACCGTATAGTATCAACCCAACTACCTTTTACATTACTAGACGATAAAAAAGGAACTTCAACTTAGTTAGTTCAACTATCATCAGACGGCATAAGGCCTAGCAACTTCCCAACCTGGTAATTTGGGAAGTTGTCTATTAACAGCTAACTTGTAAGAATAAAGAGTCTGTATTTCCTATCCGCAGAGTAAGTCATAATACACACATAGGCACAGATACGCTGAACAGAGCGATAACCAAACTATTTGAGCATGAGCCACAAACGCCTAATGTAATGGGTGATATGCCCCACTTTACCCTTCACGGCCTATGTGTACTTGCCGAACCCAACTAGCAAAACAAGGCACTCCCGGCATGTGGCCGAGAGATGTTTGAATCACAAGTTACATTTAACAAAAAAAGAGAGCTACAATCTAATTGATTAACTTATCTCTAGAACACAATTATCAACAATAGAGGATTTCGTTAATTGGCTAAGCAACTGACCTTGAACCTGAAGAGACTCAAGCAATCGACTCTCTTGCAAACGCATATCCTCAAACCACTTGGCCAACTCAACTTGTTGTTCATAGGGTGGAAGACTAACTTGAATGCCTTTTATTTTTGAATATGAGATAGAAGGTTGTGCAGACCCTCTTGCTGACTTGTTTAAGTCTAAACTTCGTAATGCATGTGCTAAATAAGGCATATGCACTTTTATTGATGAGTGAAGCTGAACACTAAAAACATTCTCAGTTAACCAAATTGGACCTTCAGTAAAATGCACATTACCACAATTAGCACCTACTCGTCCTATCAGGATATTTTCACCTTCTCGATTAGACTCATTAAAATAACCTATTATTCCGTTGCCGCCATAAACAGGAACACGACCATCACTTTCAATTTCAGACCGGTTAAGCTTTTGACCTGATCTAGTTTTAAACATTTCACCAATAGTTACTTTCTCTACAGGCATTGCTTTTTTGTTCTTTGTTAATAAACTTGTGAAATTTGAAAGTGACACCTCAAACTGTTCACTTTTCTCTTGTAGAAGAGCTACTCCATCAGAAATATCAAAATCACTCACCTCATTATTTTTACTAGGAAGTTCAAGAGACAGACTCAAATCTTCCCTATTTAAAATATCCAGTTTTCTAACCAAGCAAGACCGAGGTCCCTCCGTTCTCATAGAAAATAGCTCTACAAATTCGATTAAGTCACGATCAGAAATTTTATTTTTTTTACTAAAAGGTCTTTTGGTTGAAAGTTCATAGAACCAGATGTCTTTATCAGGCTCTGTATTGTCAAAAAATAGCACGCTTACTTTAACGCCAGCGTAAGGAGATAATGTTCCCAAAGGTAAGCTTAAGATGGAATGTAAGTTAAAATTAGTTAAAAGATCATGCCTAAGATTTACAAGCTCATTGGTACGGCTAAACAAGAAACCTTCCGGCACAACTATGGCCGCTCTCCCACCCTTCTTTAGTTTTTTCATTGATAGTTTCAAAAACATTGATTCAAGGTTCGAGGCGTAATCACGATATTCGTATTGGTACTTATCAACATCTGATATTTTACCGAAAGGAGGCGCCGAAAGAATGATGTCATAACTAGAATCATCTATATCTAACAGTGAATCACCTAAAGTAATATTATTAATATCAAAACCATTGAGTAATAGGTTTAATGAACTAACTAGGCAAGCAAAAGGTGAGATATCTTTACCATAAAAATAAGGATAAGGATATTGGTTGCGTTCCGATGAACTATTTAATACTAACTTTTGCGCCTCTACAATAAACCTTCCAGTTCCT
>JABSPN010000531.1 GCA_013214425.1 Flavobacteriaceae bacterium
CCTTCTCCTCCAAAAATGGTGTTTTTTATTCCGCCTACAAATTCAATATCGTAATCAACATCTTTTGTAAATCCTACAATACATCCTGTATCCACTTTCAACTTTTCACCAGGCCCTAAAACTTTCTTATGAACTGTTCCTCCTGCATGTACAAACGCCATTCCATCTCCTTCTAACTTTTGCATGATAAAACCTTCTCCTCCAAATAATCCTCTTCCCAGTTTTCTGGAAAACTCTATTCCGACAGTTACTCCTTTAGCGGCGCATAAAAAAGCATCTTTCTGACAAACAAACTTAGCTCCTTTTTCACTTAAATCTATAGGAATAATAGATCCAGGATAAGGAGACGCAAAACTCACTTTACGCTTTTGATTTGCTTCATTCGTAAACACTGTCATGAATAAACTCTCTCCTGTTAAAACTCGTTTCCCAGCAGAAAACAGCTTTCCCAATATCCCTTTCTCCTGATTGGAACCATCTCCAAAAATGGTATTCATTTTCAAACCATCTTCCATCATCATAAAAGATCCAGATTCGGCTACAACGCCTTCTTGAGGATCTAATTCAATTTCTACAAATTGCATTTCTTCTCCATAAATTTGATAGTCAATTTCGTGTGCTCTCATGTTATTTTAATTTTGATTGATGTTACTTTTTCTTTACGCTCCACTCGTAAGTAAATCTGGACACTTCTTCGCCTTCTTTATTCTTTCCCACTGAAGTTAAAGTCATGACTTGCCCCTCTCCAGTTTCCAAAGCTTTGGCTATGGTCTCTGCAACTAAGTTTCCGTCTTCACAACTAAAAGTGATACGTCCGGTCGCCTTTTTGGAATAGCTTCCTGTATTATGGGTCACTAACATCGATATTTTGTTACCACTCTCCTGAATTTTTTTTAAAACTAAAGCTCCTGTAGACAATTCAGAGGCCATTGCTTGTACAGCAAAATACATGGATTTAAATGGATTTTGATTGATCCATTTATGACGAACCGTAGTCGTACATTGATTAGAACTAATACTTTTTACTCGCACGCCTGTAAAGTAAGCCGCCGGTAATTTTATTAATAAAAAGGCATTGATTTTTTTTGGTGTGATGTTCATCTCAAACGTATTTAACAGTAAAATTAATGAAACGTCGCATTCGGCTAACACTATTTATGAAGAAATTATCATATCTTTAAACTAATAACAACTACAATCATGAAAACGTGTTTTTTAAAATGCTACTCTCTAATTATTCTAGCTCTCGTTAACTCTTGCTCTTCTTACAACTCTTTTGAAGGCTTATACGGCAAATGTGACAAAGGCTATCTGGCTTGTACACAAATGCTATTAAAACCTGATCATACATTTGAGTATTTTATTTTTTATGATGTTGGAGGAGGAAACGTTCTTAAGGGAACTTGGAAACAGTTAGATCAAGGCACTATCGTATTAAATACCTATAAACAACCCCACCATTTCAAAACAACGTATACTGGAAAAATCAATACTGAATTGGAAGGAAAAATCAGAATACAAATTTCAGATTATGAAACGACATTGGGATTAGCAGCCGTTCAAATCAATAATAGCCAACAATGGAAAACTGCAAATACAAATGGTGTGGTAGAATTCGATAGCGATCACATAGAAAATGTTGAATATGCTTTTTTAAATCAGCAAGAAATCATTGAGATAAACAATTCCAATTATAATGATATTGAAATCCTTGTTAAAGATTTAGACCTAGGTGCAATTCCAATGTACTTAACAGATTATACAATTTTCAAAAAAAACAGAAAACTTATCTTTGAACATGGAGGGTCGTATAGGAAAGCCCCCTTGAAAAATAAACAATGGAGATAATACTTTAAATTTGAGTAATATTGTTACTATGAGTGACTTTTCAGGATATGAAAAAATGCCCAGTAGCATTAAAAAACTCAGTTTGAGTGTCAGTGATTTTTCCCAATTGGAAAAGTTACAATGGATGGTTACTGAAAAAGTTTACGGAGCCAACTTCAGTTTTGTCTATTCTGATGCTAC
>JABSPN010000532.1 GCA_013214425.1 Flavobacteriaceae bacterium
CCTGCTACAGAAAAACTTTTAGCTTCTAACTTTGTCCTGAAAGGATGAACATTTAGTTTTCTAAGTTGTTCAATAGCGACTCTAGGACATTCAACCATCCAATCGCCTTCACCGCTTGAGTAAGAAGTTGAGCCGATAACTAAAGTGTATACTTCACCATCTTTAACATACGTTTTCGTTAGCGAATCAATATAGTTAAGAGAAGGTTCTACCTGTTTGCCTGTCACACTATAAAAATGTGGTGGAGAGTGCATTGTTATCAAGAAATACATATTGGGGTGCCATTTATTTAATTTTTTATTATTCAATAATTCGCCATAAAAAGAGATCGATAAGCAAGTCCACTCAGCTTGGGGGATTTGTTAAATCTTTTACTACCCATAATGCTTCTCCCGATGGCAGTTTGGACACAAGGCAATTGTATTTTCAACAGAGTCATCGCCATTATCAGCTAGTCTTATTTTATGATGAACCTCCAGATATGGAGAGTTATCACTTTTACGTGTAAATGGCGCTTTAGAAAAGCACTTTTCACATTGACCATTTGCGCGTAATAAAGTAACTACAACTACATGAGGATTACGGTCATAAACTTTAACGGTAACGGTGTGCGACCTAGGTTTTTTAGACGCTGATTGAAGAAATAGTTCTCTTTCTTTTTCTGAGTTTTGGCGAGCCTTATTTATAGCTGCTTGGAAAGAATTATCTAATTCGTCAAAAGAAGTGACGCTATTAATCTTACCCATACACCTCTCTGCAACTTGTCTTAGAGATCGCAAGTTTACATCATTTTTTTTCTCATAATATGAAATGTGCTTCCAAAGTGCTTTATTTGGTTTTTCCAGGGCTGAGGTTCCTCCTTCCACATAAAACCGCTCTAAATAATATTCCATATCTGGTGAACTTAATGCGCGCTTGAATTCTAAGCCTTGAACTAATTTTCCATATACTGCAATGCTTATTTTTGCCGAATTTATATTCACACTGTACTGGGATTCAAGCTCTCGTGCACCAGCAGACATTGTTAGCTCTTTAGAATGTACACGCTTTGATATGGAGAATATTTTCTCAATTTCACTCATATTATTTTATGACCTAGATGCCCGAATAATGGGCAAAAATTGTTGGTTAAAATTAGCGACGTAAGGAGTAAAAACCAGCTACATTTTATAGTGAGAACAAGTCTTGTCTATCTAACAAGCATCTCATTATATTTATTTTTATGAAATTTTTCTGGAGTATAATAGCTTTTTAAAAGCAACCATGTATCAGCGTTTTCTGTTGATCTATCAGCATGCTCAATAACTTGATAAAGGGATAGATTTCGATACCAATATGTTGTTGCAGAAGAAGAAGATCGATGCCATCTACTTTCTAATAGCTGCATATTATTTATTAGGTTTTCCTTTATTTCTAATCGCTTATCATCTGAAATACATTCTTTATAATAGCCAATTATTGCAAAATCTAGATTGGAAAAAACAACATTGAATATGTAGTCATTACTTACTCCCCCCAAATCCCATTCTGTCCAGTATTCATATGCAGCATTCCATAGATTCTTTCTTCTATTAGGGCTGGCTGATTTAGTAAACTCGAATAAACATTCAGCAATAATTTTTCTACTTTCATTATCTGTATGATTGTTGAGTGCTATCGACTTTATATACGCGCTTATATTTTCATTTGTGGCATTTGTGGCTAACACTTTTCCAAGCGATATTTGGATATT
>JABSPN010000533.1 GCA_013214425.1 Flavobacteriaceae bacterium
GTAAATGGGACACATATTACAGAAGCTATTCAGTATAGAAGTTTGGATCGAGAAGGATGGTTAGGATAATTGATTTAGCCTTTGAGGCAACCAATCTGAATACCAATCATAATAATTTGTAGTAACAAATTCAAACGTATTTAAATTATTTACAGCTCGATTGTTATCCCAAACTTCTCCCTTGAGTTTTCCTGAAAACAATAAGGGTTGTTTGCAAACCAAACCTCTGCTTCCCAGATTGAGTAAACCCTATTCGGCAGCTTGTTCTAGATGTTCAAATGCCAAATCAAAAGTTTTTGGGTTTTCATCGTCTTAGCCATGAATCAACTGATTCCATCTTGAGTTAAAAGTAATTGGATCAATCCATTTTTTTTGATCTCTGTGTATTCTTGTATTGTGTCGAGTGAAGGGATACTATAAGTAGGATCAAAGCCGCCATTGCTAATAGAGATGATAAATTCTGAGTATTCGTTTGGTAATGTTATCTGGTGTTTGAATTCAAATTCCTCAAGCGTTTTTTAGATCAAGTGGAGCATACATCTTATTATGGTTAGATGTATGCTCCAGCTTTTTCAGTTTTAAACCGAGTTTTAAGAAGACAGACATAGAAGCTATTTTCTGTTTTTAGCCTCTAATTTTTCGATACGTTTTAATAGCATATCATAATCTTTTTGTTGTTATTCTATGATTTTTTGTTGCTCCTGAATAGCACTAATAACTAAAACATCAAAACTATTATAATTCATAGTGTAGATTCCAGAGGCATCTTTTGTAAGTAATGAAGGGAATGGTTTTTCTACTTCTTTAGCGATAAACCCAATAAATTTTAATTACTGAAGGTTGTTGTCTTCTTCAAATTAATTGTTCGCTCTGGAGATGCCACTGCCTCAAAAAAAATATCAGTCTATCACCATTAAGGATGGACAATTAATCATAATTAATTAACGGTAAAGTAGAATTTCGATGAATTCCAGGTTA
Source organism: Flavobacteriaceae bacterium (assembly GCA_013214425.1). Classification (GTDB taxonomy): domain Bacteria; phylum Bacteroidota; class Bacteroidia; order Flavobacteriales; family Flavobacteriaceae; genus DT-35. Next base: position 979 of record JABSPN010000533.1, read on the forward strand.
GATGTTAACTCAATTTATTAGAGGTAATGGAGGATGGTGTACTGTCGTTATTGGGTTTATATTTGGGAAATCAGGTAAATCGATGGTGATTTTTGTGTCACAGGTCAATTCGCAGAAACCATTCATCAATTAAGAATGGCAAAAAAAAGCTCAAAAATGTAAGTTGATAAGATTATATTACTTAGTGTGCCCAGAGATAGAAGAACATTAGAAAAAGAATTTCAGGAATTACGTATCACTTCATTTAACGATCAAATGAACGCACACTTTGTATTCAATGCTTTGAATGGTATTCAGTATTTTATTACTGTCGATAATAAGAAAGAGGCGCTAAGTCACTTAAGTACTTTTGGGAAGTTAATACGTTTGTATTTAAAAGGCATTCAAAACGAAACGGTGTTACTTTCTGATGAGATAAAAATCATGGAAGAATATTTAAAACTTCAGCAGTTGAGACATAAGGAGCTAAGTCAAAGCTATATTAATATCGAAATGCCAACTCAAAACCTTCAATCTCGTATTCCTCCTTATATGCTTTCGATGCTTTTTGAAAATATTATTGAAGAAATCATTTCTGATGTAGCTAATAATTACAACTTAACTTTATATTTAAATATTGAAAGTGATTCAGTCAAGGCAGTTTTGAAAATAAGGACGCTGAGTAAAGAAAAGGAGTATCAATTTTCATCAGCAATAAATAATCGCTTGAAAAGCTGGAAAGATAAAATTGATAATTTGAATAAATTAAAGCCTTATGATGTTCATTTGAATACCTGGGTGAGTAGTGAAGCTGCTGAATTTGATAAATTTGTTCAATTAAAACTCCCGAATTTAAATAATTAATTAAACAGTTAATTTACTTAATAGTCATTTTGTTAATCAAAATATAACTACTAATCCTATAAAATTAAAGAAACCTAACTCCGTTTTTCGTAAGATATCTAATCTACTTTTTCTATAGTAATTGCATAACTTCATCATAGTAAAAAATCATTATAAAAAGTATTATTGAAGTCTGAAAAGTATTTCGTTTTCATGTCATG
>JABSPN010000534.1 GCA_013214425.1 Flavobacteriaceae bacterium
ACAGGAACTACCATTCCTGCACTGAAATATACTTGAGTTCCTCCAGCTCCTGTTCTTACTAGAACTTTTCCTTGGATTACTTTTTTGTACATAGAGATGATCCAAATCAAGAGTCCTATAAAGACAATTGATCCAAATATTAATCCTATTAAGCTTGTTGTTTCTAACATAGTTTTTTAATTGATTTTAAATGTGAGTGTTTAGTCTTTTAATTATATAATATTTCCCGTCTTTTGATTCGTTAATTACTTCAACTTCTTCTCCAATTCCTATTTGTGATCCTTCATGTCCTTTTGCATAAACCCTTATAGGGTCTCCCTTGACCAATATTTCAATTTGTCCCAATTTATCATTTCCAACAGATGAAGTTACTTTTCCTTGTCTTCCTAAAAATTCGATTTCCTCTTCCCCTTTTTGGTTAATCATTCTATATAGTTTTGCCAATGGTTTCGTTGTGTATTTAGCAACAAATAAGCTAACAAATAGTATTGGAATCAGGAGTAAAAAGCCTATTAATGATGATGTAATGTTTAAGTAGTGATTTATATTCACGGATAAGAACCACATTACAAAAATTACGACAGAAAGTAAAAACATGAAGGGGAGTTCGTCAAATCCAAAAAATCTAAGAAATTGGATGAACAAACTTTCTCCTCCTTCTGTATTTACATTTTTATCAGCTAGATCTACATCGACTTTACTATCAACATCGGCATCAACATCAACCTCGGCATCAACGTCTACGTCAAAATCTATATCAAAAAAATCTAGATCAATACCTGTGAAAATGGTTAATAACCAGTAAAACATCATTAGTATCAGCATGATACTTAAGAGTGCATTTACTGGTGAAAATGCTATGTTTAATAGTTCGTCCATAATTATGCTTCATTGTTATCGTCTTCTTTTTCAGAAAGACCTAATTGTTCTTTTAGTTTTTGTAAATCGTCATCTGCATTCGCTTCTGTTACGTCAATAGCAGCGTCTAATTCTTCGTCAATCGATTTACTTTCATTGGCGATATCACCATACGCTTCAGCTAATGCCTCTTCTTGCTGTACTTTTTCTTTCATACGTTCTAGCATAGAAACAGTACTTGAGCTATCGATTTCAGCCATTTGCTTGTTCAGGTTCTTAGTCGCTTTGCTAACCTTAACTCTGGCTTTTAGGGTTTTTAATTCATTCTCCCATTTGCTAATGTTCGATTTAATAGCCGTTACATTTTTTTCTAATTGATCTACAGAAGTGTTGAATTTCTCAGCATCTTCAGTAGCTCTAATCACGTGCTTAGCACATTCTTCTTTCTTGATTAAAGCTTCTTTCGCTAATCTTTCAGCCTCTTCCATAGTCATATCACCAGACTGCGCCTTCTTTAAAATAAGCATGGCTTTTTTCTGATAATCATCTCCCTTAGAAGTATACTCTTCCTTCTCATTATTGGCTCTAATGGCAAGAGCTTTTACTTGTGCAAGGGCTTCTAAGCTTTTATCAAGATCTTCTTTCATTTCCCTGATTCCCTGTTCGGTCATCTTGATGGGATCTTCCATCTTGTCAATAGCAGAGTTAGCTTCTGCCTGACCAATTCTAAATAATCTTTTAAAAATATTCATAGTTGTAAGTGTTACGTGTTTATACTTAATTTATGCTACTCCAGCAGCAGCGGCTTGTTGATGTTGTAACTGTCTGATATAGAAAGTCGACAACACTAATGTATTATTATCGGTAGAAGAGATGAGCTTTCCTTTCATGATTCCTCCTGATATTTCTATTATTTTTTTTGTTTCAGAATAGAGTCCCCAGATACCTTTCCAGAAATGAATTCTCTTAAAGGTATAGGTTTTGTCTAATTGAATATGGAGTTCAGACCCCCAGGTGTTACTGGTGATACTTCCAAGAATTTCTGATGTTTTTGAATTGATGATTTCAATGTTAGTTTTGAAAATCCCTTTACTTTTAAATGTGATCTCATCAGTTTCAATGGAAGACTTGGTGATTTTTCCCCAGGCATCCTGTAGCAAGCT
>JABSPN010000535.1 GCA_013214425.1 Flavobacteriaceae bacterium
AGAACCCTCTAGTGATTCAGGGAGCTGGAGCTGGAGCAGAAGTAACTGCAAGAGGAGTTTTTGGAGACCTATTAAGATTAACAGAAAAACTGTAAAGAAGATAGAATTAAGAGATAAAATAAATCTAAAAATGCCAGACTGAGCTTGTCGAAGTATTGCATAAACTAAAATCACACTTCGACAAGCTCAGTGTGACAAAATCAATATTATGAGTAACAATTTTGAAACCTTAGCCATTCGCTCTCAGATTGAAAGAACACAATATTTAGAGCATTCTTCTCCTTTATACTTAACCTCAAGTTTTGTGTTTGAAGATGCAGAAGATATGAGAGCTTCTTTTTCAGAAGAAAAAGAGCGTAACTTGTACAGTAGATTTAGTAATCCGAATACTTCAGAGTTTGTCGACAAAATTTGTAAGCTTGAAGGAGCAGAAGACGGCTATGCTTTTGCCACAGGAATGGCTGCGATATTTTCAACATTTTCAGCTTTACTAAATGCAGGAGATCATATTGTTTCATCAAGAAGCGTATTTGGATCTACACACTCATTATTCACGAAATACTTTCCGAAGTGGAATATCGAGACAAGCTATTTTAAGGTGAATGAAGTATTCAAAATAGAATCACTGATTCAGTCTAACACCAAGATACTGTATGCGGAATCGCCTACCAATCCAGGAGTCGATATAATTGATTTAGAAGTATTAGCATTAATAGCTAAGAAACACAAGCTGTTATTAATAATTGATAACTGTTTTGCTACTCCGTATTTACAGCAACCTATACAATATGGTGCAGATTTAGTGATACATTCAGCTACAAAATTAATAGACGGACAAGGGAGAGTGCTTGGAGGAATAACTGTTGGGAAAAAAGAACTGATCAGAGAGATTTATTTATTTTCAAGGAATACAGGTCCGGCTTTGTCTCCATTTAACGCCTGGGTCTTATCTAAAAGTCTGGAGACTTTATCAGTAAGAGTAGATAGACATTGCGATAATGCTTTAAGAGTAGCTGAGTTTTTGGAGTATCATGATCAGGTGAATTGGGTGAAATATCCTTTCCTGAAATCACACCCTCAACATGAAGTGGCTAAAAAACAAATGAAGTTGGGAGGTAATATTATTGCTTTTGAAGTGAAAGGAGGAATAGAAGCAGGAAGAAAGTTTCTTGATCGTATTCAAATGGCTTCATTATCCGCAAATTTGGGCGATACAAGAACTATAGTTACACATCCGGCCTCCACAACACATAGTAAATTATCTGAAGAAGATCGATTAGAAGTGGGTATTACCGATGGTTTAGTAAGAACGTCAATAGGATTGGAGAATGTTGAGGATATCATTCAAGATTTAGACCAGGCTTTAAGGGCTTAAATACTAATATTATAGTGTGAATTCAATGTGTTTTACATCCATTAGTATATAAAAACGATAGATAAATAGGATAATAAAAAATAATGTCATTTATTTGCTCAGATTTTTAAGAAAAGATGTTAGTAAATCAGATCATAAGAACAAAAGAAAAAACGTATCAGGAGACTAAAGTTTCTGAAAAGCCAATTAGGAGTTTGATAAAATCCATTAGTTGGAGAGTGATAGGAACTCTAGACACCATATTAATCTCATGGATTATTACAGGAACGTTAACCTTGGCACTTTCAATAGGAACTATAGAATTGCTTACGAAAATGATCCTGTACTTTTTTCACGAACGAATTTGGAATAAAATAAACTGGGGAAAATAATATTACAATGAAAATTACTGAAGCAAATATCGAAGCGGTTAACTCGCTATTGAAAGATCGATCTCCCGAAGAGATTATCAATTTTGTACTGGAAAATGCAAATGAACCAATTGTTACAACTAATTTTAGACCGTATGAAGCTAACATTTTACATGCTTGTACTCAAGTACGGTCAGACATTAAAGTCATCTGGTGTGATACAGGATATAACACACCGCAAACATATCGACATGCAGAAGAATTGAAAGAACTATTACATCTAAATATTCTTT
>JABSPN010000536.1 GCA_013214425.1 Flavobacteriaceae bacterium
GGGTTAAAAAGACCCCGTCGATAAGGTTTTCTTTAGCTAAATGTTCTGTTTCAAGAATCTGTAATTGCTGAGAAATATCAGGTGTAGCCTCAAATAAATATTTTTCATTTTCAAGCTGATCAACCAAACCTAAACTTGTGACATGTTTTTTGGATTCTTTTCCTGAATAAAATGCCTGACAGCATTTTTTTTCACAACCTATATGCGGATAACCCGCATCTTGAGCAATCCCTAAAACAGTTATATATTGTTTTGGTAGGATTTGTTTATTATCCAGTACAAAATCTTTTTCTTTGCAACTCAGAAAGACTAATAAAAGGCAAACATAGTATGCAATTTGTATTAGTTTCATAAATTAATTTTTATCTTGTAAATATATATAAAAGTCAATGTTATGCTTAAACGATTATTGTTAATTATTGTTATTATTCAACTGTCAAGTTGCGCTGAATTGCAGCAAGTTGTAGAAAGTTTACCTGAAGAAGCTGGTGCTTTAACTAATACAGATATTGCCTCTGGATTACGTCAGGCTTTAGATTTTGGAATTGAAAAACAAGTTTCAAAACTGACCCAAAAAGACGGGTTTTATAAAAATGACCTAGTTAAAATCTTATTACCTAAAGAATTACAAAAGGTAGATAAAACCTTAAGAGACATCGGTTTAAGCAGTTTAGCAGATGAAGGCTTAAAAGTATTAAATCGAGCCGCTGAAGATGCCGTAAAAGAAGCAACTCCAATTTTTGTCGATGCCGTAAAAGGGATCACTTTTAACGATGCTAAAAATATCTTATTAGGAAACGACGATGCTGCTACACAATATTTAAAGAACGGAACACAAGCTGCACTTTATAATAAGTTCAATCCCGTTATTAAAAACTCATTTAGTAAGGTTGGTGCAGATCAAATTTGGGAAAATATGATTACCAAGTACAATGCTGTCCCATTTACTAAAGATGTCAATCCTGACTTAACAGATTATGTTACCAATGAAGCACTTGGAGGTGTGTATACCATGATCGCCGTGGAGGAAAAGGAAATCAGAAATAATGTTAGTTCCAGAACAACAACATTATTACAGAAAGTATTCAAACTTCAGGATTAATAAAATCAAGGATTTAAGAAAAAGCCCTTTGAACTGTCGAAGGGCTTTTTTTATACAAACCATTAAAAGCAACTTTCCAACTCTTCTGTTCTTCTGTCGATTCCCAAAGTTTTCTTACCGTTCTGTCATCGTTCTTAGTCTAGGTAACTATATGCCTGATACTATTAGCGTATTAATCTTTCATTTTACCAGATTTTAAAAATCATTTGATTACCAGTTCTGTTGGTTTATAATTGTAAATTTTGTCCTTGGTTATCAACCCAGAGTTGTTCCCTTTTTTTTTCTGATAATTGTTTAAGTTATAACTAGTCTCTGTATAGCCTTGTTTAGCGCTTGTCCAATTTTCTCTTAGAATGCATTGATCTTGAGTCTTATCAATTTCATTGGTACCTGCTAAAGCAGCATCGGGATTATACGTTTCCCAAGAAGCAATCCAGAAATCAAACTGACTATGTGTCTCTGTTCAACAATTACACCTGCTTAACTGAGCTACTAAAAATGGGATTGAACTTAAACTTAATAAAGTGAAGAGTAGTAATTTTTTCATGATTGAAAATTTTATTAAACAAAAATTATTATCAAAAGGTATTCAATTGATTTAACAATTAATTATCAAATAATAATTTAACATTAAATAATAACACAAACGCATATTTTTCCGTAACTTTATGAATATCAATTAACATACATGCGTTATGCCGACTTCAATGGAATTAAAAAGATATCGGGTACGCTTAAGACAGCAATACAAAAATCTTGTAGAGAAAGCGTACAGCTATCGATTTAATGATGATGGTTTGAGTGATTACTTTTATTACAAGGCCTCCATGGTTTTGGAGAAATTAGATAGGTTAAAATACAGCAATTAACCGAACAATAAGATAGTGAAAAAACCTACTATTATTTTACCCC
>JABSPN010000537.1 GCA_013214425.1 Flavobacteriaceae bacterium
ATCATCGTTTTTCTCAACTTTAGCAAGACTATTCTTAGTCAATTCTTTAATAGACTTGTCCCATTTTTTATTAGACAATCCTGCTTGCGCTTTTAAATCTGCTAATGGAAGTTTTTCTACTTTTTTCAATAAGTCTAAAACCACTTTGGCTTCGTCAGTTAAAGCAACTTGCTTTTTCTCTGGTCGCATTTGTGGAAAGAACAATACTTCTTGGATAGATGGATTGTTGGTTAAATACATAATCAAACGATCCATTCCGATTCCTAATCCAGAGGTTGGAGGCATCCCGTATTCTAATGAACGAATAAAGTCTTGATCTATAAACATGGCCTCGTCATCACCTTTTTCAGATAATTTAAGCTGTTCTTCAAAACGCTCTCTTTGATCAATAGGATCGTTCAACTCAGAATATGCATTGGCGATTTCTTTCCCACAAACCATTAACTCAAAACGTTCGGTTAATTCGGGGTTCTCTCTATGTTCTTTACATAATGGAGACATTTCTTTCGGGTAATCAATAATAAAAGTTGGTTGAATATAATTTCCTTCACATTTCTCTCCAAAGATCTCATCAATTAATTTTCCTTTGCCCATGGTGTCATCAACATCAATTCCCATGTCAGTCGCAGCCTTTCTGATTTCATCTTCAGACTTCCCGGAAATATCAAAACCAGTAAAATGCTTGATAGAATCAGCCATTGTTACTCTGGCATAAGGTGCTTTAAAGTCGATTTCATTTTCTCCGAAAGTAGCTTTGGTTGTACCGTTAACTTCTAGTGCACAATGTTCTAAAAGATTTTCAGTAAACTCCATCATCCAATTGTAGTCTTTATAAGCTACATAGATTTCCATAGCAGTAAATTCTGGATTATGTGTTCTGTCCATTCCTTCATTTCTGAAGTTTTTAGAAAACTCATAGACACCGTCAAATCCACCAACGATTAATCTTTTTAAGTACAACTCATTCGCAATTCTCATGTATAATGGAATGTCTAAAGAGTTATGATGCGTGATAAAGGGTCTCGCAGCAGCCCCACCAGGTATGGGTTGTAATATTGGCGTTTCCACTTCAAAATAACCAGCGTCATTAAAGAAGTTACGCATCGCATTGAAAAGCTTAGTCCTTTTGATGAATACTTCTTTTACATGTGGATTTACTACTAAATCAACATAACGCTGTCTGTAGCGTAATTCAGGATCAGAAAAAGCATCATGTACTTTTCCGTCAGTGTCTGTTCTTGGTTGCGGTAAAGGTTTTAAAGCTTTGCTTAATAATTTAAAATCTTTTACCATGACCGTTTTTTCTCCTACCTGTGTAGTGAATAATTCTCCTTCAACACCAATAAAATCACCAATATCTAATAACTTTTTATATACTTCATTATAGTGTTCTTTGTCTTCTCCCGGACAAATTTCATCGCGGTTAAAGTAGACTTGAATACGTCCTTGAGCATCTTGCAATTCAGCAAAAGAAGCCTTCCCTTGAATTCTTCTCGACATCAGTCTTCCAGCAATGATGACCTTCTTCGATTCAGAGAAATTCTGTTTTATGTCTGTAGATGTATGGTCTACTGGATATAAATTAGCTGGGTAGGGATTGATCCCTAATTCTCTTAATCGTGCAAGTTTTTCACGTCTTACAACTTCTTGTTCTGTTAATTGCATTTTAATTCAAATTTTAAGGATGCAAAGTTATTAAAATTAAGACTCCTTCAACAGGAAAAACAAAAAAAGCAATTTCTGTTAAGTTTATGATTTAAAGAGGGTAAAAGGATAGTAAGGAAGGTTTCTTAAAATACCAAAGATCAATAAGAGTAATAAAAAAATAATTACAATACGTAACGATAAATTTAGATCTGGTAATTGAATACCAAAAGGCTTAAGGGTATATAGGAGAATAATATATAAAAGTAGCGGAGCAAATAAATAGATGAAGAGATTTAACTGAGCGGCTTTGGTAAAGTCTAAATGCAGTAAATAATGAAAAGCTCTTTGTCCGCCACATCC
>JABSPN010000538.1 GCA_013214425.1 Flavobacteriaceae bacterium
ATCTACGAACAATCCAGAACCAATAATTGGAGAATCTCCTACTCGTCCAGCCATTTTGAACGCTAAACCGCTTGTAGTACAAGCTCCTGAGATATCGCCATTATTGTCAATGGAGAGCATACCAATGGTGTCGTGATTTTCAATATTGATAATGGGTTTGTATTGAGAAGTTTTCTTCCATTCATCCCAATCTTCTTTAGATTTATCGGTCAACAAATTTTCTTTTTGAAACCCCTTCTCAAGCGCAAATTGTTTGGCTCCTTCTCCGGCTAACATTACATGTGGTGTGTCTTCCATTACTTTTCTGGCAACAGAGATTGCATGGGTAATGTCCTTGAGATAGACTACAGATCCACAGTTTCCATTTTTATCCATGATACAGGCATCTAATGTCACGTTTCCATCTCTGTCTGGAAGTCCGCCTTTCCCAACAGAATGATTTTTAATATCCAGCTCTTCAACCATCACGCCTTGTTCAACAGCATCTAGTGAATTGCCACCACTTTGTAATACTTCCCAGGCCTTTTTTGTAGCATTGGGTACTGTCCATGTAGCAATAACAATAGGTGTTGAAATGGGGTCTGAACTAGCAAGAGCAGTGATTGATTCTTCGGTAAGGTTGTTGTTTTCTTCTTTTTTACAACTCATAAGAGCACTGCTAGCAGCAAGACCTAAACCTGTAAGAGAAGCATTTTGGAGAAATTTTCTGCGTTTCATTAAAAATTGATTCCTAATTTTATAGTCTAATATATTAAAATGCAATTCAATAAAGTAATCTTTGGGATATTATTTATTTTTTTGGGGTCATGTTCAGAAAAAGTTAGCACAACAATCGAGCCTAAAATATTACCCCAGCCCTCTAGTTTAGAACTAAAACAGGATAATTTCATATTAAACAATAAACTAAAAATTTTTAGTACTCCAGATTTCCAACCTGTGTCAAAATATTTTATCGACTTCTTAAAAGAACAGTATTCATTTGATTTAATTTCGACCGATTCAAAAGACAACTGTGATATTTGCTTTTTAATACAGGAATCGCTAGAAAATGAGGAGTCATATACTTTAGAAGTAACTAAAGAAAATGTTGTAATCAATGCGGCTACCCCCCAAGGTAGTTTTTATGCAACTCAGACCTTAAAGCAATTGTTGCCATTAGAAATAACAGAAGGCGAATCCTACGCTATACAAGGTTTAACGATTACAGACACACCTCAATTTGGATACAGAGGAATGCATTTAGATGTTGGGCGACATTTTTATTCAGTAGATTTCATAAAAAAATATATTGATCTTATTGCCTTAATGAAGATGAATACATTTCATTGGCATTTAACAGAAGATCAAGGTTGGCGCATTGAGATTAAAAAATATCCAAGACTTACTTCTCATGCTGCTTTCAGGAATGAAACATTGATTGGTCATTACAGCGATCAGCCGCATCAATTTGACGGGAAACGCTATGGAGGCTTTTATACCCAGGAACAGATAAAAGAGCTTGTAGCCTATGCATCTGAGCGCTTTGTGACTATTATACCCGAAATAGAAATGCCAGGACATTCCCAGGCTGCTATAAGTGCTTATCCTGAATTGGGTTGTACTGGAGAAGCAGTTGAGGTGGCATCAAAATGGGGTGTGTTTGAAGAAGTGTATTGCCCTCACGAAAAGACCTTTGCTTTTTTGGAAGATGTGATTGATGAAGTTGTTGAGTTGTTTCCGGGAAAATATATCCATATTGGAGGTGACGAAGCGCCTAAAACCAGATGGAAAAATTGTAATAGTTGTCAACAACTCATTAAAGAGCAGGGTTTAAAAGATGAACACGAACTGCAAAGTTATTTTATCTCAAGAATGGAAAAGTACATCAATAGTAAAGGAAAGCAAATTATTGGTTGGGATGAGATTTTAGAAGGTGGTTTAGCGCCAAATGCAACAGTAATGTCCTGGAGAGGAATGGATGGCGCCATTCAAGCTGCAAAAGAACATCATGAAGTGATTATGACTCC
>JABSPN010000539.1 GCA_013214425.1 Flavobacteriaceae bacterium
AAAATACCTTCTCAAGTAGCTAGTCTTTACGAGTTTTTAAGTAATAATAGTTTGTTGAAAGCTGATTGTAAAATAAATGACTTCGTATTATTTGTAAATAATGAATACGGATTAAATGTCAAAAGAATTAAATTAACTGAAAAAGTTATTAATAAACTTCATGAAAAGAGGGTACTTTTTTATTCAAAAAAATGGAGTGTCTTCACTAGAGAAGAATCTTCAAATCCTTGATGTTCCCTTTTATTCAATTTTGTCCTAAAATGTCTTTAAAATAGCCTGTTCTGTCCTTTTTTAGGTCCTTGAAAGTCTGTGATACATTTGATTACTTGCTGTAAAGTAATTGTAAATCAAATTGTAACACATGAAAACAATGATCAATTTGCGCCTTAATATAGAGGTGAAAAATAAACTGGAAGAACTAGCCGAAAGACAACAGATTACGCTTTCTGATTGTTTGAGAAGAATTATTAATAAACATCTTGGAGAGTCTAACGAGGTTAGAATTTGTACAGGGGATTATTTTGAGAATTCTTTTGAATTTTCTCAAATGATTGTCTGGATTCTCACACAATATATTTATCCGAATACACTTTTGGGGCCTTCTATTTTAGGAAGAGTAAAATTAAGTTTGGAAAGAGCCATTAATGAGACAACTTTCAATAATGAGTTTAAAATCGAACTTCAAAAAGTGTTAAATGAAGTAAAAAGAGTTTTGAATGACCATAGTAGTATAAGGAAAGAACTTTTCTTTATGAACTACAATTTAGATGAATCTGTATGCTCTTTTGATATAATAAGAAACGTGATTAATCCAGGATAGTATGTCATTATCTAAAAAAGATAAAAAGAGGCTTATAAATAAAGAGATTAATGACCTGATTTCACCAAGTAAAAATATTCAAGAAGGCTGTTTGGTTGTTAATAGAGCAAATACATGGGTTGATGAATCAAAAATAAGACCATTACCTAAGATGTTATTTGACGAATTTTGGTTTGAGTATGAATTATGCATTTTGTTTGCTGATACTAATATTGGAAAATCGGTATTGGCTGTTCAAATAGCAGATAGTATTAGTAGAGGAAAATCAATTAAAGGGTTTCGATTTGAAGCTAATAAATCTAGAGTACTTTATTTAGATTTTGAGTTATCAGATAAACAATTTGAAAAGCGTTGTTCAAATAATTATAAAGATCATTATAAGTTTCATGATGACTTTTTTAGAGCAGAAATAAATCCGGATATGGATGTGCCAAAAGAGTTTTCTGGTTTAGGAGATTTAATCTGTAACCAAATAGAGAGTTATGTAACAAGGTTTGGTGCCAAGGTTGTTATAATAGATAATTTAACATACCTGAAAGATGATAATGAGAAGGCTAAGGATGCATTAAAGCTTATGAAGAAATTAAAAGAGATTATCAAAAAACTTAAGATTTCAATTTTAGTTTTAGCTCATACCCCCAAAAGAGATCAGTATAAGCCAATTACTAAGAATGATTTAGCGGGAAGTAAAATGTTGATGAATTTTTGTGATAGCTCATTTGCAATTGGTAATTCTAATGACTCAAGAAATATTAGGTACTTAAAGCAAATTAAACAACGTAATACAGAAGTAAAATATGATTATGAGAATGTAGTAGAGTGTGAGCTTAAAAATCCAAGAAATTTTTTACAGTTCATTTTTGTGGGATATGGAAATGAAAATAATCATTTAAAAACAAAGGAAATTGCTAGTAGAACCGAAAGGGATGAACAAATGCTGCAATTGAGGAGAGAAGGGGCAACATTTAAAGTGATAGCTGAAGAGTTTGGTTTGTCGGAAAGTGGTGTTAGAAAGGTTTTAAAAGATAAGATTTAGAAATAGTAATGACAGCTTCTGATGTATATAATGTAGCTAAGTCTCTTTCAAAGGAAGAGTTTAAAAAGTTATATTGTTTACTGACGGTTGAAATGCATGAAGAAAACAAAATCAAAAGACCTAGATCATCAAGACA
>JABSPN010000054.1 GCA_013214425.1 Flavobacteriaceae bacterium
GGAAACGATCTCTGCCGCCCATAAATAAAATACCTTGTACCACAAATGTTTCTCCAGCAACTACATTGGTATTATTAAAGTCAAACTTAGTATAAGTAACTTCCCTTTTTGACTTCTCTGGAATAATTGAGTCCTGAACTTGAACTGCGATTTCATTTTCTTCGGATGTAAACTGATTTATGCTAACATCAACTCGTCGACTCTTCGGATCATTATTTTCAAGTTCTCCCATCCCAGATTGAGTAACGTTTTTAAAATTTGAAAATCCTTTTCGAATAGCCTTTGCACGTTTATTGGATAACTTAAAATTATAGTCAGAATTTCCAATATTATTGGTGTAACCTTCAATATTTATATGAACAGAATCAGTTTCGATTGTTTGAATAATGCTATCTATTTTTTTTTGATGTACGTCTAATAATTCAGAAGCATCATGCTCAAAGTAAAACGATAATTCAGTGGTGTTTTGAGCAGTAATTGTAAAACAAAAAAGGCTGCATAAATAGGTTAGTTTGATCGTTTTTAACATAGCTGTTTAGTATTGGTTTATCAATACAACGAACAAACACAAGTTTTAGTATTCTTTTAATTTCTAAACGTACTGTCGGGGAAAACTACCATACTTTCATGACCGTCTTTTCCTACGGAAGCAATTCCGAAGAAAAAATTATCAATCACTATTCCTTCTAAAGTATAGTTATCGATATTACCTACAAAACGACTATAATCCCAGGTTGGAGAAGTCGTGTCTCTCCAATATATTTTATAACCAATCACATTAGGATTGTCTACTTTTTTCCACTTCAGTTTAGTTGAAGGCTGAACGATTCCACCTATAGCGACTTCAGTTGGAGCAGGAGGAGCCCAGGCTAAGCTGGCTAAGTTAATAGCATTAACGGCAGTTAGCTTTTTTGCGTAATCAAAGTTAACTCCTTCAATGATATCTCCGTACTTGATCCCATTTTCAGTTCTAATATCCTGATGCTGCCTATTATAATTTTCATGTGCTTCCATGATACGAATACCAGCAAAACCTAAATCATTAAACGGTCTGTGGTGCCCACCTCTTCCAAAACGATCCAAACGATAAATCATCATCGGATTCATTTCAGGCATATACGTCTTTGTTGTTTTATGAATATAACGGGCCAACTGACGCGAAATACCGTCGACTTCACCTCCATAAAAACGACGTAAACGTACTTGTCTTTCAGAATCGGTAAGATTGGTAGGTTCACTAAAAATTCTAAAACTTCTATTGTCAATCACTCCGTCAACACCTTCAATATTTCCAATCATATCGTTATTAAGTACACCAATAATATCCCAACCTTTTTCTTGGGCATATTTCGCTAAGCCAGCGCCACCAAACAATCCTTGTTCTTCTCCTGATAAGCCTACATAAATGATACTGCTTTCAAATTTATATTTGGATAAAACTCTAGCCGCTTCTATGGCTCCAGCCATTCCTGAAGCATTGTCGTTAGCACCAGGAGCATCAGTAGTATAATCCATAGTATCGGATGCTCTGGAATCAATATCTCCCGACATGATGACAAATCGATTTGGATATTTTGTGCCTCTTTGAATGGCCCCTACATTTACTACCCAGGCATCATGTGGAACACGACTACCCATTTCTTTGGTGACAAAGTCTTTTTGATAAAATACTTCCAAACAATGATTACATTTTTTTGAAATTTTGTCAAACTCAGCTTTAATCCATCTTCTAGCGGCACCAATACCTCGGGTATCCGAGATTGTATCGCTAAAGGTATTTCGAGTCCCAAAATTGGCTAGTGTTGTGATATCGTTTTTAATGCGTTCAGCAGAAACCGCATCAATAATATCATATACGCGTTGGTCTGTTTGTGAAACAGCCAAAAAGCAGCTTAAAAATAGGGAGAAGAATAAAGAAGTTTTCATAATGTTTTATTTTCTGATAAACGTAACCTTAGTGATTTTTCCATGATTCACTTCGTAGATAGCCACGGCATGAAATGTTTTGTCTGCATAAGTGCCTCTTTCTTCATCAATAACCTTATTGCCAATAACAATTCTACTATCGATCTCAACATGTAAATCGGGATATTGGTCGAAAAATCCTCCAAAATTAGCTTCCATTAATGCTTTGCTACTAAGGCTTACGGTTTCAGGGAAATTATAGAGTGTAATACCGTCAGAAAAAGTTGCCATAAAAGCCTTGATGTCACCTTCATTATAAGCATCTAATTGTTTCTGTACAATGGTTTCAGGAGATTCGTTAACAACCACAGCAAGCTTGGTTCCTGAGGGATTCACAGCCAATCTAGAGATGTTGTTGAGGTATTCCTTTTCGAGTGAAGCAATTTTAGTCCACTCAGTATCTGTTTTTGGGTTAAACTGATATAGTTTATTCCCCTTTCCCATTAAAATTGTTCCATCTGGAGTCCAAATCATATCTTCACTTGCTTCCAGTGTATGAGTGATTTTTTTTGTTTTTCCGCTCTTAGGATTTAAAGAACGAATTTCCCATTGTGAATTTTTCTTACTGATATAACTAACCAGATCGGTTCCAGGAATTTTAAATAAGGCCCTTCCAATGTTTTTTTCTATGGTTTTGTGTTTGTTTTTTTTGGTATTGGTTACCACCAATGAGGATTGATCTCCAAGTACAAAAGACACCATCGTATTGTTGTTAGCCCAAACATGATAGCCAATCACTAAATCTTCTATAATAGGAGTGGAGGCCCCAGTTTTGATGTCGTAACTATACAAAAGTTGCTTTCCGTCTTTATCTAGTCTAATAGCTGAAAGCGCATCTTGATTCGGTATTTTTAAAGGAGAGTATTCACTACCGTTTTCAGTATTACTAATCCATTTTTTTTCTCCTGAAATGATGTTGTGATACGCGATATCGGTTTGTTCGTTTCTAGTAGAAGCATAGACCAGTGTTTGTTCATCTAAAAAAGAGGGCTGATTATCATAGCCATTATTTTCAGAGAGATTTTGCGCATTAATGAGTTGATATTGATCTCCTTTTTTATTGAGGTCGAAGACATAAATTTCAGTTCCTCCCTGAGCATTCAGCAATAATGGAAGGAATAGCAGTAAGTAAAGTGTTGTTCTCATTGAGATAAAGATAATGAAAACACAATTGATAAAAAGAGGGTGTTGAAGATTATTCTGTGATTATTTCTTTTGACTTTCTTAATCGGATGAATGTGATAATAAATAACAGAACATGAGAAGAAAGCCAAAGCCAGTAACCGAGTAAATAGCTATCGATTTTTCCACGACCACCGGCTTCATTTTTTAAAACTTCATCAACAAACAGAAATGAAAATGCTAAAATGGAAGCTAGAAAACTTATGACAAGTGAAAATTTTAGATTCTTGCCAATAAAGAAAAACAAAAGACCTGCTAAGAAAAACGGGTTGGCTAACCAAATTAAAGTGAGGAGATCAAAATTCATCCACCCTAACAATAAGGCAACAAAACCGAAAGAACCTATTGTGGCTTGTCCGTCTACCAGATAGCATTCCATAGTAGCTGAGAGTAAGTAACATACTCCAATGGCTATTCCAATTGCTTTTAATTGTTTATTCGTCATATTAAGATTGTGTTGTTTTTTGTTGTCTTTTTAATCTGATGAGAGTCATGATGAATAACCAAATATGAGAAAAAAGCCACAACCAGTAACCTAATAAATAACGATCTACAGTTTTGTAGTGACCAGCTTCATTGATTAAGACTTCAGCATCTATAAGAAAAAACGAAAAAGCTAAAATAGAGGAGACGACACTTAAGATTAGAGACAATTTGAGATCTTCCCTAGTAAAATACATGACAAGGCTAATCAGAAATAAAGGATTCGCAAACCAAATTATAATGAGGTAATTAAGGTTCATCCAACCTAGTAGTAAAGCGACAAAACCATAATAGCCAGTAGCGTCTCGCCCTTCCATGGTAAAACATTCCATAGTAGTCGATATCAAAAATAGGATACCTATTAATACTCCAAAAGATTTTAATTGACGATCTGTCATCTGTGGAAGACTAGTTATTCTTTTACCCTAACTAAATGCACAGAATTTTTATCGGTGAATTCTGTTGGTCTTTTCCCATCAAAGCCTATGGCAAAACGCATATGATTCTGATCTTCAAACATAGCAATGCCTAAAGCCTTTTTTGCAACTTTAGTGTTTACTACAGTTATAATCAAATCGATATGTACAGGAGAAGTATCAAAATTAGCTTCATAGGTCATCGATCCTTTGTTTCCATCTTTTTCAAATTCTTTTCCGCCCATCACTTCACCATCAATAATAAGTGAAGCATAACCTCCTTCTTCAAAAATGATATAACCAAGGTTTTTACTTTCATCGACTCCTTTCCATTTACCAATAATGTCTACAGACTTGGTTTGCGACTGGAATGATAAAAAAGGTATGACAACTAATAATAATATGAGTTTTTTCATAATGATCTATTTTTTAATCTTATTTTCTTTTAAATGAATATAGCCAGTTCTTCTGTTAACAAAATAATCTATGAGTATTGATAAGCCAAGGATACCTAAAATAGTTTGGGTAATTATCTTGATATTGTTTTGATAGTCGCCTAAAATGGGAAGTTTAACTAAGGATACAAATACACAAGCAGTCGCAATAATTAATAGAAACTTGGCTTGTTTTTGATTAATGAGATATCCTCTTTCGATTAACTTAATAGTCATATATTAGTTAGCATTTGTGATACTCAAATATAATAAATACTATCCAAGCTATAACTCAGAAGCAATCTCTCGGATATGATCTAATAAACCAGTTAGATGTACTTCCGAAGTAAACGGATTCATTAAAGTAACTCGTAAGTAAAACGAATCCATTAATTTGGTTTGTACAATATAAAATTCACCTTTTTCTACGATACGCTGTCTAATTTGAGCGTTGATTGTATTGGTTTCTTTTTCAGTCCAATCTGATTTTTTATAACGGAAACACACAATATTGGATTGGGGTTGTAAGGCATATTCAAAGTCTAGCGTTTTGTCAATCAGTTCAGCAAAAGAATTTCCTAAGTCATATAAAGTGGTGACAAATTCGTCAAAAATTTGTTTACCATAGGTTTTTAGAATTACATACCAATGAATACTCATCATACTTTTGGTGCACTCAAAGGTACGCTTGGCAATATTATACCAGTCCTCATCCTTTGAGGTTTCTAGTAAGTAATGCGCCTTTTGATTAAAAGTTTGATGTGCTTCTTGTCCGTTTTGATAGATAAGCGCAGTAGTTAACGATGGCGTCATCAACATTTTATGTCCGTCAATCACAACAGAATCTGCTTGTTCAATACCTTTTAAAATGTGTTTATATTTTTCTGAATAGATCGCTGCTCCACCATGAGCGCCATCTACATGAAACCATAGGTTATGTTTTTTACTAAAGTTAGCTAAAGCTTCCAAATCATCGTAAATTCCTGTTGAGGTTGAAGGAGCAGAACCAACAAGGGCAATGACTTCAATTCCTTTTGCTATGGAAGCTTGATAATAGTTTTCTAATAAATCTGAATTGATTTGATAAGATTCAGTAACAGGTATTTTAATAATACCGTCATCACCAAGTCCCATAATTCGAGCAGCACGATCGATACAATAATGTGCTTCTTCAGAAACCATAATGGCTAATTTGTTGCCAGATCCTGCTCTCCATACATCTTCTGAAGCTTTGGCTTTTCTAGCAGATAGCATGGCAGTAAGATTGGCCAAAGTCCCTCCTGAAGTTAAAAATCCTCCTGCTTGTTCTTTATAACCAATGTGTTCTGCTAAATGCTCAATGATAATACGTTCTATAGAAGAAGAAGCAATTCCCATTTCATACACAGCCATTCCGTTATTTAATAAAGCACTTAAGGTATTGCTCAAAGCTGTAATTGGTAATGGCGGACAAATCTGATGCCCCATGTAGTTAGGGTTATGTAGCTGTATGGAATGTTCGATGATAGTTTTAAACAGTGTATCACTAGTTCCGTTTTGCAAATGATCTTTCCAAAAAGAAAGTTCCTTTTTTGGAGTATTCCAAGGAATCATTTTTTTAGAAGAAGCAGTCAAGGCACTGGAAAGATACTGACTCAATAACTGAATCAATTCATGTCCTTTTTCTTGAAATTGTTCTGGTTGATAAGCCTGTTTTAGTATACTCATTTGTGGTTGTCATTGGTTTGACTAAAGTACTTACTTGTTTTTTGACAAACAACAACTTTTTTGTGTGTTTTATCGAGAAAAACCGTAGATAGATTATGTTAAACCCCTAGTTTACAGATTTTAACATTTTGTTTATTCAGTTTTTACTATATTTAAAAAGGAATACAACCTTTTTAAAATATGGATAACAAAGACTGTAATAAGTATTTTGACAAGGCAGATCGATTTCAGAATGACATCGACGACCTTACTGAACGTATTGAAGATTTAATGAGTGTGCCTAAAAGCCCAACTACAAACGCACAGATCAAAGATCTTCAGGAACAATGTGACCAACTAGCCGATAAAAAAGAAGAAGCACTTCTGGCTGGTTACCATTGTGTTGCTAATCAACATTAAAAAATTCACCAAAACGCCCCTTCATTTGAAGGGGCGTTTCGACTAACAATAATTAAAATTTAAATTACTCATTGCTGTGTATTAACTAAGACTACTGATTAATAACAATAGCTGTTTTTAGCAATAAGTTCATCGGCAATCGTGTTGCGTAATGCTACAATGTTAGGCTGATTTATATACTTGGTAAATCGTCTTAATCCCATTAGCATCATACGTTGTTCATCGCCTTCAGCAAAAGAAATTATACCTTCTTTACCTTTTAAATTTACTTCTTCTACTGCTTTATATAAATACAATTTAGCCATGGCAATTTGCCCTTTATAATCGGCTTCATTACCGCGTTTAACTAATTTCTCTGTTCTTAAAATTGTTGACTCTGCCAGGTATACTTGAATTAGCATATCAGCAGCACATAATAAAAGTTGTTGTTGCTCTTCTAATTGAGGTCCGTATTTTTGAACTGCTGCACCAGAGACCATTAAAATGGCTTTTTTTAATTTCTTTACAATTTCCTTTTCTTCAGAAAATAATTCAGTATAATCAGGGATATCGAAACTTGGAATATCTAATAATTCATCGGCTACTTTCATAGCAGGCCCCAATAAGTCAACATGTCCTTTCATGGCTTTTTTGATGAGCATACCAATCGACAACATTCTGTTGATTTCATTAGTACCCTCTTAAATTCTGGAAATACGGGCATCTCTCCAAGCAGATTCCATTGGCGTTTCTTCAGAGAATCCCATTCCTCCAAAAATTTGGATACCTTCATCGGTACAATCTTGAGTATGTTCAGAAACAGCTACTTTTAACATAGCACATTCAATGGCGTATTCTTCCACGCCTTTTAATTCGGCTTCCTGGTGACTATTACCTTCTGTCTCTCTTATCTGAATACGGCGTTCAATATCTCTACTGGCTCTGTAGGTTCCAGATTCTCCCGCATAACAATTAGTAGCCATATCGGCTAATTTTTTCTTAATAGCACCAAAGCTAGAAATAGGAGTTTTAAACTGAACTCTTTCATTAGCATATTTGATCGATTCTGAAATCACTCTACGTTGTGCATCCAAACAAGCGGCGGCTAATTTGATACGTCCAACATTTAATGCATTCATGGCAATTTTAAATCCGTTTCCTCTTTCAGAAAGCATGTTTTCAACAGGAACTACGGTGTCATTAAAGAACACCTGGCGAGTAGAAGAGGAGCGAATCCCTAATTTGTGTTCTTCTTCTCCTAGGGTGATTCCATTGGGATTTTCAGGATCAAATGGAACGATAAAACCAGTGATGTTTTTGTCTTCTTCTATACGAGCAAAAACGATCATGACGTTACAAAAACCAGCATTGGAAATCCACATTTTTTGTCCAGAGATTTTATAATAACTACCATCTTCACTTAATACGGCTTTTGTTTTTCCTGAATTGGCATCAGATCCAGCACCAGGCTCAGTTAAGCAATAGGCACCAAACCATTCTCCAGAAGCAAGTTTTGGGACATATTTTTGCTTTTGTTCTTCGGTTCCGTATAAGGTGATTGGCATTGTACCAATTCCAGTATGCGCTCCAAATGCTGTTGCTACAGAACCAGTAGCTCCAGAAATACGATCACATACCAAAACTGTTGAAACAAATCCCATACCCATTCCTTCGTATTGTTCAGGAACAGCAACACTTAAAAAGCCAAGTTCACCAGCCTTTCTCATGATTTCCTCTGTAAAGGCAAAATCTTTAGTTTCAAAACGAGGTTTATGTGCCCAGATTTCACGATCTACAAAATCGGTTACAGCTTCTGCCATCATTTGTTGTTCTTCACTAAAGTCTTCAGGAGAAAAAACATCTTCACAAGCTGTTTCTTTTACTAAAAACTGTCCACCTCTCGTTATATTTTCCATGTTGTTTTTTTATGTTTTAGAGGTTGTTGCCTCTGTTTAATTTTTATGTTATTTCTAATAATGTTAAAGAATCTCATAGATTCCAGCTGCGCCTTGTCCAGTTCCCACACACATCGTAACCATACCATATTTGGCACCACGTTTTTTGGCTTCATCAAATAATTGAACCGACAATTTCGCTCCTGTACATCCAAGTGGGTGTCCAAGGGCAATGGCTCCTCCATTGACGTTTATGATATCGGGGTTTAATTCAAGTTCTCTAATAACGGCTAATGATTGAGATGCAAAGGCTTCGTTTAATTCAATTAGATCAATATCGCCGAGTTTCATTCCTGCTTGTTTTAAAACTTTAGGGATAGCCTTAACTGGACCAATCCCCATGATGCGAGGTTCGACACCAGCAGCAGCATAATTAACCAAACGTGCTACGGGTTCCAGGTTTAGTTCTTTTACCATTTCTTCACTCATAACCATTACGAAGGCTGCTCCATCACTCATTTGAGAAGAGTTACCTGCTGTTACCGATCCGCCTGCTGCAAATACTGGACGTAGTTTGTTTAGTACTTCAATTTTGGTATCAGCTCTTGGGCCTTCATCTGTATCAACAATGTAAGATTTTGTTTCTTTTTTGCCACTACTATTGATAAAGGTTTGCTCTACGTTAATAGGGACAATCTGATCTTTAAAACTCCCATTTTCAAGTGCTTTCAATGCTTTTTGATGCGATTGGTAAGCAAATTGATCTTGATCTTCTCTGGAAATATTAAACTGATTGGCTACTGCTTCTGCAGTTAACCCCATTCCCCAATAATATTCTTCATTACCTTCAGCAGCTGTTTTATAATCGGGTACAGGTTTGTATCCTCCCATTGGGATATAACTCATACTTTCTGCACCACCAGCGATGATACAATCGGCCATTCCAGCTTGAATTTTAGCCGTGGCAATTCCAATGGTTTCTAATCCAGAGGCACAGTATCTATTAACGGTTACTCCAGGAACGTCGTTTACATTTAAGCCCATTAGAGAAATTAACCTTCCAACATTTAATCCTTGCTCGGCTTCTGGCATGGCATTTCCGACAATAACATCGTCGATTCTGGTTTTATCTAATACAGGTAATTCCTTCATCATGTACTCGATGGTTTCTGCAGCGAGTTCGTCTGGTCTTTTGAATCGGAACAAGCCTCTTGGAGCTTTTCCAACTGCCGTCCTATATGCTTTTACTATATATGCTGTTTTCATTTTTTTAGTATTGAGACGTTAGTAATGAGACGTTAGACTTTAGTTTAAAAAGATACACTCATTACTCATTTAATTTTATATTCGTCATTCAGAAATCGTAATTCGTTTCTCGTAATTATTAATTTCTCAAGGGTTTACCTTTCTTCAGCATATGCTGTAATCGTTCTAAGGTCTTTCTTTCAGTACAAAGTGATAAGAAAGCCTCTCTTTCTAAATCCAATAAGTATTGTTCACTAACTAATGTTGGCTCAGATAAATCTCCTCCAGCCATTACATAAGCCAATTTATTGGCAATTTTTTGATCGTGTTGAGAGATGAATTTACCCGCTTCCATAGAGTTAGTTCCAACTAAGAACATCCCTAAAGCTTGTTTCCCTAATACTTTAATATCCTTCCTTTTTGCAGGTTGGGTATAGCCTCTTTCTGCTAATAATTGTGCATATTTTTTAGCTGTAGCAATTTGACGATCTTTGTTTACTACAACAATGTCTTTTCCTTTCTGAAGAATCCCAGTATCATAGGCTTCATAGGCAGAAGTAGCGACTTTTGCCATACCAATGGTTAGGAAATACTCTTGAAGTCTATTCAATTCGACATCGTTCTTCATGAAGGTGTCAGAAGCTCTTAAAGCCATTTCTTTGGAACCGCCACCACCAGGAATTACTCCTACACCAAATTCTACTAACCCAATATAGGTTTCAGCAGCAGCTACAGCCATATCGGCATGCATGGTTAACTCGCAACCTCCCCCAAGTGTCATTCCATGTGGAGCCGCTACAGTTGGTATTGCAGAATAACGTAAACGCATCATGGTATTTTGGAAAGCTCTGATTGAAAATTCCAACTCATCATAATCCTGTTCAATAGCCATCATGAACATCATTCCGATGTTAGCTCCAACAGAAAAATTAGCTCCCTGATTGGCAATAACAACTCCCTGAAAATCTTTTTCAGCTAAATCAATCGCTTTGTTAATTCCTTGTAATACGCCTGCGCCTATTGAATTCATTTTCGAGGTGAATTCTACATTGAGAATTCCATCTCCGAGATCAATTACATTGGTTTCAGCATTACTCCATACTTTGTTTGATTCTCTTATATTATCTAAGATGATAAAGGCATCTTGTCCTGGCTTTTTAACTACAGACTCAGATACTTTATCATAAACATAAGTAGCACCTTCTTTTACAGAATAGAAACTTGTATTATTATTGGCTAACATTTCCTGTACCCAATTGGCAGGAGTATAGCCTTCAGCAGACATGAGTTCGATTCCTTTTTCAACTCCTATCGCGTCCCAGATTTCAAATGGCCCGTGTTCCCAGCCAAAACCAGCTTTCATGGCATCGTCTATTTTATAGAAGTCTTCTGTGATTTCAGGAACTCTGTTGGATACATATTGAAACATAGAAGTAAGGCTCTTTCTATAAAATTCACCGGCCTTATCTTTTCCTGTAATTAATATTGGGAAACGATCGATGACACGATCTATAGATTTTGTTAATTCTAAGCTTGCGAATTGCGCTTTTTTCTTGGCTCTATATTCTAAAGTGTTTAGGTCTAATGAAAGAATTTCTTTGCTTCCCTCATCAGTTACTACTTTTTTATAAAATCCTTGTTTTGTTTTACTCCCTAACCATTTATTTTCCATCATGGTATTAATGAAGTCAGGTAGTGTAAACAACAGATGGGATTCATCTTCTGGACAGTTTTCTGAAATACCATTCGCCACATGTACAAGGG
>JABSPN010000540.1 GCA_013214425.1 Flavobacteriaceae bacterium
GGCATCTTTATCGTGATAGACTCGCTCTTTTAAAGTTTTTTGGATACTGGCTTCAGACCAATTGCTGTGTCGGCTTATGATATGAATATCATTTCGTTCAAGTTTTGACATGAGATCATGTTTTTCTGTTAGTTAAGTTATAAAGATATTAATTTTTGCCTTTTCTTGCTTTTCTTTTTTTCTTTCGATGTTTTCGCATCAGTTTTTTGTCTTCAAATATATCCAACTGGCAGTAGTCGTATTCAGGAAGAGAAAAATCGACATCTTCAATAGTAGTTGCACTGACCGAACTCAACTCATATTCAAAGTCAACTGCTTCGTATTTTGTAGCATATTTTAATTTGAGAATTTTTTTAAATAGTAGACGTTCTTTCAGGAAATAGAGATTACTGTAAAGAAAATTATTGTTGGTTTCGTAAATAAAGGCATTGGCTAAGTTTTTATACTCGCTTTCTGCATAATAAATATCAAAATATGCGTAGTTGTTCAAAAGGATATTTACTTTTTTACATGCAGTTCCATTGATGGTAAAAATAGAATCACTCTCTGTTATTTTAGCATGTTCTTGATAATCTGTTAACTTGATGTTTGTTGTGTCAATACATTCAAATTTAGGAGTATGAGTTATTTTCTCTCCTGAAGCAAGATTAAATATATACTGAATATGGTCTCTTTTATAATAAGTTTTTCTAAATCGATTTTTCCCAAATACAATTTTGATGGAATCAACTATTCTGTCATTACGTTTTAGATTGTTATACAAAGTAGAATCGTTGAGCGTAACATAAATACTATCTTTCTTTTTATTAGGGTTTCTAAAAGAATAATTGATGTCCTCTTTAAGATGAACTTTAGTATTGCATTTATAAGTTAAAACTCCTTCAAAATCTTGAGCGATACAACTTGAACCATATAAAATGCAGAACCATAAGATTGTTCTTTTCATTAATTTGAGTTATGTAAGTTATTTATCAGTTTTCGGTTTCGCTTTTTTACCTACGGTAATATCGTAATCATCAATATTCCCATGAATTTTTACGTTGAGGTAACGCGTTTTTTTATTTGGATCAACCTCAATAATTTCTTCATCTTCGTAGATAGAATCCTTATTTTTTTTATTCCCGAAGATTTTATAGGCTGCCGCTTTTTTAACGGTTTTCCAAGGAATTTTTAAGTAGTACTCGATATTGTGTTCCATATCCTGTGTACCCGATATTTCCATATGCCCTAGTGTTGACTCAATCGTCATATTAGGAATGGTGAGTTCCCCTTTTGTAATGTCGATATGATTCTGAAGGGTATCAAACTTGATCTTTTGTAGGTTCTTATCACCCATATAATCGGATAGCATCGACATGGGTTCGTAGTTTTCTAAGCGTCCATCAACCACTTGTACATCCATATGAACTTCTGATTGATCTAAATCAGGAACAAAATCGGGATACACTCTTATTTTTCCATCAATTGTTGTTGTTACTCTACCGTGAAGATTTTCAGAAACTAAATGATCTTGTCCAAAGTGAATAAAAGTTTGTCGATATCCACATTTTTGGCAACTAGATTTGGTTTCATGTAAATATGCTTCGGATCACTCCCATTGAAATATCCTGATAAATGAAAACTGCCTCCAGCTGCATTCATATTCAACGTATCGATATGAATATAGTGATCTGGAGTAGAGCGTAGTTTGGCTTTAATTTTTTGTAAATCGATACGATGATAAATAAAATGAGCGATGTCCAGATCAAACTTCATATCAGTAAATGGCAACTCGTATAAATTGAAAGCTTCCGCATGTTCTTTAACATCGTCGGTCTTTTTTTCTTCTGATGCTACGGAAGCTGTTTTCGGGGCAGGATTAAAGCTAAACAACTGATCATAATCGATATAATTCGCCTTTAGCCCAAGATAATTATCTCGCTTTTTGATGGATTCATCTTTCCCTAGGTAATAATTCATATCCAGATCAAAAACTGTTCTTCCAATTTT
>JABSPN010000541.1 GCA_013214425.1 Flavobacteriaceae bacterium
AGTTCAACTGGAGTGACATTAATAAAAACATTTGTGAGACAGTTAAATGGAACTATAGAGGCTTTGAAGGAAAAAACAGGGACTAATTTTAAAATATCATTTTCTGATACTCATACAAAATAAAAAAAGCCATCTAAAATAGATGGCTTTTTAAGCGAGATAAATATGTTAAACGTTTTTATTTTACTTTGTCAACAATTGCTTTAAAAGCAGTTGGGTGGTTCATTGCTAAATCAGCTAAAACCTTACGGTTTAACTCGATATTGTTAGCTTTAACTTTCCCCATAAATACAGAGTAAGACATACCGTGTTGTCTTGCTCCTGCATTGATACGTTGTATCCAAAGCGCACGGAAAGTTCTTTTCTTATTTCTACGGTCTCTGTACGAATATTGCATCGCTCTGTCAACCGCATTTTTAGCAACTGTCCAAACGTTTTTTCTTCTGCCAAAGTAACCTTTGGCTTGCTTCATCACTTTTTTTCTTCTGGCTCTACGAGCAACAGCGTTTACTGATCTTGGCATAATTTTAATGTTTTTTTGTAGCAGGCGATCGAAAATCGATACTTCTTATTTTTTGGCCTGACTCCATGGTTTATAAATCATTTTAACCTCAAGAGGCAATTACTTTAATCTTAATTGCTCTTTGATACTATTAACGTCACTATCGTGAACTAATGTACTGTGCGTTAATTTAAGCTTACGCTTCTTAGACTTCTTTGTTAAGATATGACTTTTGAATGCGTGCTTTCTTTTAATTTTACCAGAACCGGTAAGCTTAAAACGCTTTTTAGCACTGGATTTTGTTTTCATTTTAGGCATAATTCCTAATATTTATTTATTTATCTCGCTTCTTCTTTATTTCTTCTTTGGTGCGATAAACATTGTCATACGTTTACCCTCTAATTTAGGCATTTGCTCTACCTTTCCTACTTCTTCCAATTCCTGAGCTAACCGTAATAACAAAATTTCTCCCTGATCTTTATAGATAATAGATCTACCTTTGAAGAACACGTAGGCTTTTAACTTAGCACCTTCTTTTAAGAACTTTTCGGCATGTTTTTTCTTGAATTGATAATCATGGTCATCGGTTTGTGGTCCAAAACGAATCTCTTTAATGACGACTTTGGTAGCTTTGGCCTTAAGTGCTTTATCACGTTTCTTTTGTTCATACAAGAATTTCTTGTAATCCATGATTTTACACACAGGTGGTTTCGCGTTAGGCGAAATCTCTACTAAATCTAATTCTAATTCTTCGGCTATTTCAAGCGCTTTTCGAAATGGATACACACCCATTTCAACATTGTCACCAACTAAACGAACTTCATCGACCCCACGAATTTTTCTATTAATTCTGTTAGGATCTTCTTTGATAATCCTTGCCGGCTTTCTCGTTCTTTTTCTACGTATTGCTATGGCTTATAAATTTTAATTATACATTAAAACTCCTTGAGAGTTCTTTTTATTTCTTCGTTTATTATTGCAGCGAAATCATCTGTAGACATACTACCAATATTTTCACCACCATGCTTTCTCACAGAAATCGTACCATTTTTCTCTTCTTCTTCACCTACGATGATCATGAATGGGATTTTATTCATTTCCGCTTCACGAATCTTTTTACCCATAGTTTCGTTTCTATGGTCTGCGAGGGCGCGAATTTCGTGATTTTTTAATAAAGTTAAAACTTTTTGAGCATATTTTTCATATTTCTCACTGATTGATAGGACAATAGCCTGTTCAGGAATTAACCAAAGTGGGAAATTACCTCCAGTATGTTCTAATAAAACAGCAATAAATCGTTCCATAGACCCGAATGGGGCTCTATGAATCATTACGGGTCTATGAAGTTCATTATCAGGACCTTTGTAGTTCAAATCGAAACGCTCTGGAAGGTTGTAATCTACCTGTATAGTACCCAATTGCCAACTTCTTCCTAAGGCATCTTTTACCATGAAATCTAACTTCGGTCCATAAAAAGCAGCTTCT
>JABSPN010000542.1 GCA_013214425.1 Flavobacteriaceae bacterium
ATAACGATAGTTGTATTATTGGATTTCATAGCCGTATTGATGATCTGTCTTGTGCAATAGTCAACTGCTTCACAGGCCTGAATTGCAGCTTCCATACTTCCTGTATGCCCAACCATATCTGGATTGGCAAAATTCAAGCAAATAAAGTCGGCTTCAGCTTTTTGTATTTCAGGAATAATTGAAGCGGTAATATCATGGCAACTCATTTCGGGTTGCATATCGTAGGTAGGTACTTTAGGAGACGGACATAAAATTCTACTTTCTCCATCAAAAGGTTCTTCTCTCCCTCCGTTAAAAAAGAAGGTAACATGAGGATACTTTTCAGTTTCTGCGATACGTATTTGTTTTTTGTTGTTATTGGCTAATACTTCTCCTAATGTTTCCTTGATATTTTCCTTGTCAAAAACCACATGAATTCCTTTAAATGATTCATCGTAATTCGTTAAAGTGGTATAATGTACATCAAGTGGTTGCATTTCATATTCTGTAAATGACTCCTGACTTAAGGCCTGTGTTAACTGTCTACCTCTGTCTGTTCTGAAATTAAAGAAAATGATCACGTCTTTCTCCTGAATAGTTGCAACTGGCTCCCCTTCTTTTACCATAACAATAGGTTCAATAAACTCATCGGTAATGTCATTGTCGTAGCTGTTTTGAATACTTTTTGTTATGGCCTCGGAAGACGTTCCCTGACCATGAATAAGTAAGTCATAAGCTTTTTTTATGCGTTCCCATCTTTTATCGCGATCCATTGCATAATAACGTCCAATAACTGAAGCTAACTGGCAGTTAGAATTGTTCAAGAATTCTTGTAAATTAGAGAGGTGCTCAATTCCCGATTTCGGATCTACATCTCTTCCGTCTGTAAAGGCGTGAATAAAACTGTTTTGTACGCCATAATCATCTGCAGCTTTTACTAAACCTTTTAAATGATTGATATGTGAATGAACACCACCATCAGAAACTAAGCCCAAGAAATGAACATTGACTTGATGTTTTGTAGCATATTCAAATGCTTCTTTTAGTTTTTCTTCCAATTTTAAGGTGTCGTTTTCTATTGCTAAGTTTATTTTAGCTAAATCCTGATAAACGATTCGACCAGCCCCGAGATTCATATGTCCTACTTCGCTATTTCCCATTTGTCCGTCTGGTAAGCCAACATGCATGCCATGAGTTAATAAAGTGGCATTCGGATAGAACTGGTATAATGAATCGATATAGGGAGTTTGAGCTAAATGAATGGCAGAGAAACTTTCGTCTTCAGGAATTCCCCATCCATCTAATATCATAAGGAGCGTTTTTTTATTCATGGATCATTTTATTTTTTTGATCAAAATCGAAATGCAAATATAGGGACAAAAAGCCTTATAAGATCAGAGAGCTTTAAATTAAAAAAGGCTGCCAATTGACAGCCTTTTTTAATTTAATCTAAAGTAAGCAATTGCTTCTTTTATTTTTTGTATTCTGTTTTCTGGATCAGGGTGAGTACTTTGGAATTCTGGAACTCGATTCGGTCCTGCGGCCGCTTTTAGAATTTCCATTACATCAATCATTTCTTCAGGATCAAAACCAGCATCAATCATAAACTTTACACCAAGATAATCACTTTCTAATTCATCTTCTCTTCCGTATTTCATATTTACCATTTGACCAATAGCTTGGGTCATTTCTCCAGCGTCCATGCCCACTGATGCTCCCTGAGCTACCGTTATCCAGAATTCTTGATTAGCAATTCTTTCCGCAGAATGTCTTCCCAAAACATGACCTATTTCATGTCCTAACACACCTGCTAATTGAGAAGGGTTCTCCAATTTTGAATAGAGTGCATAAGTGATGAAACATTGTCCGCCAGGTAAAGCAAAAGCGTTGATGGTTTTATCGTCTGCTAATAAATGGAAATCATATTGGTAAGGAGTTTCTCTGGCTAAACTGCTATTGACTAATTTTTGTCCGACCTGATCTACAATAGCTTGCAGTTGCTGATTG
>JABSPN010000543.1 GCA_013214425.1 Flavobacteriaceae bacterium
TAATGACTTACCTCCTACTGAAATAGTTTCTTTATCTCCAACAACATTTCTTTTAGGATCGATTACCTGAATATAATATGATCTGTCACCTTCATCAGTTAGCTTATTAGCTGGTACAGAGAAGCAAATCTTTACCTGATCTGTTCTTCTAGCTTTATCTGTAGCGATTTGTTTTCCTGAAGACTTTACGATTAATGCACTTCCTGAGAGTCCGGTTACTGTTAACTCTTTTGCTGCATTAATCGTTTCAGCCTGAGCGATGTTCTCTTGTGTTAGGGAATCATTCACGGCTAGTTGGCTTTTAATTTCTTCATCTTTAGTAGCAACTTGAGTTACTAAATTTTTGTTTTCATCTTCGAGAATATGATACTTGACTAATAATTCATCATGTTCTTTCTTTAAGCTAAAAAATCTTGATTTGTAGCGTACCAAAGTTTGAACTGTCGCTTCAGATTCAGCTAATGAAGCTTTAGTTTCTTCTAATTTAGCAATTTTAGCATTTAAATCTTTTTTTAAAGATTGATTATCAGTTTCCATCTCTTTATACATCGTAATGTATTTATCAAGATCTTCATTAATTAAACTTATCTCTCCCTTTAACTCTTCTTTCTTTGCTTCAGCATCAGAATGCATTTTAAACATAAAAGCACCTGCTCCTAAAAGCAGTACCAGTAAAATTCCTAAAGCAATTTTAAGTCCGTTATTGTTCTTGTTTTCTTGGGCCATTGTGTAAAATAAAAATTAGTTAATGCTCAAATGTAATGAATTTTACATTAAATAATAATTTGATATGTCGAGATAATGTATATTCGTAATACAAATATAGCCTATGAAAGTACGCTTGAAAATTTATTCTCAAGAGCAAATTTCTAATTTTGTTAAAACCAAGAATAAAGAAACAAAGTTTGGAGAAAAAGTTGGAGTTTTAGCGCATTCTGATTTAGATACTGGGCTTCAAAACTCGACTGCTAAATACGTATTAGTTGGAATTCCAAACCAGAATGATGGTAAAAAAGATACTGTATGGCAGATACTTCTGGAACAGCTTTTAAACACTCAAAATAACTCTTTTAATAAGGGAAAAAAGTTATTGGTTTTAGGCCATCTAGACTTTTCAGATGTATTTAGTGCTATAGATGCCTTAGACATGACAACTAAAGAAGATCATGAAACGCTTCACCTATTACTACAGGAAATTGACAGAGAACTTACCAATATCGCATATACCATTATCAAAAATGGTAAAAAGCCTATTATTATTGGGTACAGAGACTTTTATGGTTATGCCTTAACGAAAGGATGTGCTCTTGCGCTCAATAAAGCTGTTAATGTTATTAACTTTGATACATACTCAGATTTTGGTAAAAATGATAAAAGAAACTATGAGAATGCATTCTCTTATGGTTTTTACGAAGGGTTCATCAATAAATACTACATGTTTGGTTTAAGAGAAAAGTCAATTCCTAAAAAAACCTTTAAAGAAATTATGGAACATCACGATAAGCTTTCATTTAACACTTTCGAAAGTATTGAGATTGAAAAGGAAAGTTCTTTTTCTGACGAACTGATTAAAGTCTGGGGATTTATTAAAAATAGAAAGTTCGGACTTCACATTGATTGTAAAAATATTCAGCATACCTTTAATGAGGGGATTTTTAGCAGCGGATTTTCTGTCAATCAAACCAGACAATTAACAGCTCACTTTTCCAGAAGTAAAAAAGCTACCTATTTATGTATTAGTGAAGTAGATTTTCGAAGTAATCAAGGGCATTTTAAAAATCAATTAGGTAATATTCTAGCACACTTGATTTCTGATTTTATCTAATTTTTAGCATTAACATATGTTAATAAATTAATATTTATTAACTTTGTATTAGAACGCTATACTATTACTTTATTATATGGATTATTTACAGGGATTTATAAATGATATCATTCCACTTAGTGATGAGGCTTGGAACGATTTAAAAG
>JABSPN010000544.1 GCA_013214425.1 Flavobacteriaceae bacterium
AGAACTCTCCTACCTTCTTTAGTGTCAATCTTGGAATTTCTTACAGATATGACATGCACGTTGATCCAGAAGATAATGGTACAGATGCTGAAGATGAACTGGAGAAAAAATTGAATGAAGAAGGAAAAAATAGAAAAGACAAAAAGAAAAACAGAAAGAAGAAGAAAAAAGGAGCTAAAATCGACAGCAAAAGAGATAATGACATCCCTGATTTTGATGACGACGATAAGTAGCCACTTCCCCCATTCTATGAAGATTGAAATAAAAGAGGTTAACACAAAAAAAGGATTAAAGGCTTTTGTCAAATTTCCTTTTACATTATATCAAGATTGTCCACAATGGGTCCCTCCCATTATCAAGGACGAATTAAACACGCTAGACAAAAAGAAAAATCCGGTATTCAATAATGCCGAAGCTAAGTTTTATTTAGCCTATAAAAACAATGAAATAGTGGGTAGAATAGCTGCTATTATCAATTGGGTCGAAGTAAAAGAACAAAAAAAAGCTAAAGTACGTTTTGGGTGGTTTGACACTGTTAATGACATCGAAGTTACACGGGCTTTACTAGACACTGTGGTAACCTTCGGAAAACAACATCAACTAGAATATCTTGAAGGTCCTGTTGGTTTTTCAAATTTGGATAAAGCTGGAATGTTGGTTCATGGATTTAATGAACTCAACACCATGATCACATTGTATAATTATGATTATTATCACAAACACTTAGAAGAACTCGGATTTAAAAAACAAGCCGAATGGGTAGAATTTAAGATTCAACTGGATAATAAAATTAAAGATAAAGTCATTAAATTCTCTAAGCTAATTAAGAAGAAATTTAGTTTAGATATCATTCAGTTCAAATCTTCTAAAGAGATCATTCCTTATGTAGATGAAATGTTTGATTTATTGAATAAAACATACAGTTCCCTTCAAACTTATGTTCCTATTCAGCAGTATCAAATCGACCATTATAAAGAAAAATACATCAATTTCATCCACCCTGAATTTGTTATCTGCATCAAAGATGCTACAGGAAGGTTAATTGCATTTGCGATTACCATGCCTTCATTCTCCAAAGCTTTAAAAAAGGTAAATGGAAAGTTATTCCCACTTGGGTTCAGACATATTCTTAAGGCACAAAAGAAAAATGATACAGCTTGTTTTTACTTAATTGGAATTTCTCCTGAATATCAAGGAAAAGGTGTTACTTCGATCATTTTCTTAGAAATGGCTAAAACCTTCAAAAAATTCGGAATTACAAATCTGGAAACAAATCCTGAGTTAGAAGAAAATAAAGCTGTACAAGCGCTATGGAGTGATTACGATCCGCAACTACATAAAAGAAGAAGGACGTATCGAAAAAATATCTAGCTATACATTTTCTCTCTAAGTTCCTTCACTTTAGGATCACTCATATAATCATCGAAGCTTAAGTATCTATCGATTATTCCTTTAGGAGTTAATTCAATGATTCTATTCGCTACAGTTTGAGAAAACTCATGGTCATGTGTAGTAAAAATAACAGTTCCCTTAAAGTTTTTTAATGAGTTGTTAAACGCGGTAATACTCTCTAAGTCTAGGTGGTTAGTAGGTTCGTCAAGCATCAATACATTTGCTCTTAGCATCATCATTCTACTCAACATACATCTTACTTTTTCTCCACCTGATAACACACGACCAGTTTTTAAAGCTTCTTCTCCGCTAAATAGCATTTTACCTAAGAAACCTCTAACATACACCTCTTCTCTCTCTTCTTCAGTAGTAGCCCATTGTCTTAACCAATCAACCAAAGTTAGGTCATTATCGAAAAACTCAGCATTATCAACCGGTAAATACGATTGAGAAGTAGTCACTCCCCATTTGTATTCGCCATTATCTGCTTTTATATTATCGTTAATTATTTGATAGAATGCAGAAGTAGCTCTGGAACTTTTTGAGATTAAAGCGACTTTATCACCCTTAGCTAAGTT
>JABSPN010000545.1 GCA_013214425.1 Flavobacteriaceae bacterium
GCCAGAGGATTCCTCTATAACAATACTGCAATCATGAATGTGGATACAAAAGTGAATTGATTGATTTTTATTATTATTCTTTTTTTAACTTATCATTATTCAATATGCTAAAGTTGTCAAGTTTAATACCTTTTCCTTTAAATTTAAAAGATAATATTAATTTATTTTGATCTGTTTGAATAATTATATTTTTAGTTCTATTTCCAGATTTTGTAGTGTTTTCATTTCTAATATAAGGGATAATATCCGAATCAAGAATTTCTAAGCTATCAAATATAATAGTCTCATCTTTATTTCTTTTTATTTCTTCAATTATTTTAGAATATGGAACATTCTCCCATTCTTCAATGGTAATATATTCTTCTATAAATTCAGATGAAAATTCCTTTAAGTTTAACTCAATATCCAAAGGGGACGTGGCAATTATAGTTTCAATATCATCATATAATTCTTGATTATGATCAAGCCTATTTTTTATTCTTTTCGAATCATTGTCTTTTTCTAAGTCTATATCATTAAAAAGAGATAAAGAAGAAAAATCTATTTTATCCTCTACTATAGCCATATATAATGATACATATGCAAAAATAGAAAGTTCTTCATTATTAATTATTTTTATTTTCAAGTCTAATATCTCTTTAAAAAAGATTGCTTTACTTTTTGTTTTAGCTAATTCATAAAGATGAGTTTCAATTGAAGAAGGATGGAATGGTTTTGATAATTCTGATAAATCTGTAGTAGCCGTCAATAAAGTATCTAGGCGACTATGATGAAGAACAAATAAAGAGGAATCTTTAAAAATATCTTTATTTATAGAGATTTCATCTCTTAATCTAGATATATAATTCTCTGTCATGATATTTTCAACATCATTAACATATATTAGTTTAATATTATTGACCATAATATATGGTAATGAAATACCATCACACAACAGAACATCACTGGTATACTCTTTTAATACACTCAATAATGACAGAATATAATCTGAGTTATCAGAATAAAACATATACTTATGCCCTACTTTAATATTTTCACTCATCCAGATATTTAACTTTTCTATTAAAAACTTATTAAATTGTTGATTTAACATAAATTGCATCCCCACTATCACTTTTTCTATCTATATTTCCAACTCTTTCATAAAGATTAATTAATTCATCAATTGATCTTGAATCAAAATATACACCTCTTTGATTAAATCTTTCCATTAACTCTTGAAAATGTAATTGCTCTTTATCTCCAATAGCTAAATTGGTAAGTAATAAAATAGTATCTTGATCTAAAACTAATACTTTTCCAGAAGGACCTCTATTTGATAAAAATGTTTTACCAATTTGTTCTTCAAAAGCAGTTGAGAAACGTCCAATTACTGCTTTCTTTTTACTACCTTCAATAATAAATTGTTCATTTACTGACTTAAATATTGACTTAATAAAATCTTTTACAGATTCAATTTTAAAATCTTCCTTTTTTAATTCTTTTTTGATGTAGGTAATTTCATCTTTAGAAAAATCTTTAGTAGATAAATCTTTATCTGAAGCGATTAAAAACACTGCGTTGTCTTTCGCACTTAATTTGCTTGCCTTTTTTATATCCATGAGTTGATTTAATAGTATTTTTGAAAAAACTAAGATTAATAATCAAATTTCTGTAGGTATTTTAATTAAGATTTATAGTCATAAACACATTAAAACATTAATAATTATCCCTGTGCAGAACCCCAAACAACACATATGGACAAATATGAACAAATACGAAGAAATACGAAGAAATACGAATAAATACGAATAAATGGCGGTCTGCATTTCGCTAGACTTAGAAAGGCTTCGCATGAGGGATGACTTGTGCGAGGATGCAGAGGGGTTCTCGCTGGAGTGCGCGGAGGCGCTGGGCTCCACAGTGGCGGTCCTGGACGCCCGCGCCGCTGCTGTGGGGGCCCACAACACCGGCGGACACA
>JABSPN010000546.1 GCA_013214425.1 Flavobacteriaceae bacterium
GAGACGGCATTCTCCATTATCATTCTCAATTGGTAAACCACGAACAGTTACTTCTGAAAGTTGATTCCAGGGTTTTATGGCTTTCATAAAATACTCCAATACAATAACTATCTAAATATCTAAAGTGAAGGTACAATACAAAAAGAGTCATAATCTACCAATAGATAAGCTGTTAAGCATTCAAATGACGTATAATAGAAATAGGAAAAAAACGAAAATACTGAAATATGCCAGCAAAAAGATATCTTAAGTCGGAGCAGAAGGAAAAATTACAGAAAGCTCTAAAAGAGGAAGAAAATGCTGAAATCAGAGAAAGGATTTTAATACTACTGTTGTTGGATGATGGAAAAACACAACAGGCAATCGCAGATTTTTTGGGCTGTGGAAAGAGGAAAGTATCTTATTGGTGCGTTCACGGAGATGCGGACAATCTAGAAAGCTTAAAAGACAAAAGAATGGAAGGAAATCATAAAAAAGCCACTCCAGAGTATATAGAATTATTATTAGAAACAGTTGATAAAGAGCCACAAGATTTAGGCTATGAATTCGGAAGATGGACAGGAAAAAGGTTGGCGACTTACTTAGAAGAAAAGACAGGAATACAATTAAGTGGGTCACAAGTAAGGAGGATATTAAATAGAAAAAAGTACGTTTACATTTGGGCAAAGTACAGCCTAGAAAATAAATGGGATAAGAAAAAAAGAAAAGCATTTAAAAAGAAATTAAAAGAGTATATCAGAATGACTAAAAAGACTCCAGAAAAGCTCCAGCTATGGTTTTGGGACGAGAGCGGATTTAGTTTAAGAGTAACAAGAAGAAAAAACTGGAGTAAAAAGGGAACAAGGAAAAAAGTCAGAGGGGATAGAAGAAATGGACGAGTTAACGTTATGGGAGGATTAAGATATTCAGACAAGAAGAGATGGGTCGAATTCATCAAAAAAGGAGATTCAGACAATTTTTATCAAGTTATAAAAGGCTTCTATAAAGAGTTACTGAATGAATGGGTAGAGAAAGGAAATAAAGCAGAAGATTTTAGGGAAAAAGGACAAAAAATTGTTATCATTTTGGATAATGCTAGTTTTCATAAAAAAGAAGAGATATTAAAGACAATAGAAGCAGAAATGCCCAACATACAGTTAGAGTTTCTTCCTGAATATAGTCCAGATTACAACCTAATTGAATTGGTTTGGCATTCTTCCAAAGAGTATATTGCTAATCGTCTTTTCAAATCAATTGAAGAATTAGAGTTTTTGTTACATCGACTCTTAAATGAAGGAGAACTCGTTATTAAATGGAATCGTAAACTTAAAAATAAAGGTAATTCTGTTAACGCAGTTTAAATGCTTAACAGCTTATTGGGAAAAGATTATTCAGTCTGCTATGAATGCTCTGATTTTATCCATCATATTCACTCAAACATTTGTCTAAAAGTCTCAGATATCTAATAACTTCATCCCGTGCTAATTTTTTATTGAGTTGAGTTTTGACTTCTTGTAAATAATCAGAATCCTTGACAATATCTTTGACACAAGGAAAGCCAAGTTCTGATGGGGTTATCTTTTCAAAAGTGAATGATTTGTTTTCAATTTGATAGAAAATAGCTAGGGCTTTTTGTAGCACTGGATGGATTTTTATATCGATTATTTTGAGAGAATGACGGAAAGATTTACTTTGCTCACTTAATTCAGCTTCAAGCTTAGCTTTTTCTTGTTCAATTTTTCTTTTGTTTCCTGAAAGTCTATAGGAAATATAAAAATAATTTAGCATTCTTTTTGCTCCATCCACTCCACTATAAATGGCTGTTCCAAATAAGGCTAAATAAAACAAGATGGGTCCCTGCATTAGCAAGAAAACCAAGCAGGAGAAGGAGGAGAATAAAATAACTACACCAGAAGCAGAAGTAATATCAATAACGATTGGTTTTGCTAATGTCGCATCATAATAGGTATTAGATAACTT
>JABSPN010000547.1 GCA_013214425.1 Flavobacteriaceae bacterium
ACAAAATGGATAGTACATTTTTAGGGCTTATTTTTTACAGTATTGTCTTTATGTTTGATTTCTAGGTTATTGGAGGAGGATATTGAGTATTACTGTGAAAAGCAAAGCAACTTGTATTGTTCTTTGGTAAAGTAACTGTTCCATATTTTGCATAAATTCCCATCGTACTTCTTGCTAATTGATTAAGAGTTACAAGAAATGTATCTTTTCTTTTTCCATCGATAAAAAATAAATCGACTTCGAAGATTCACGAATTCCTTTAAAAAACAATAACACTAATGCGCTAAACAAAAAGGCTAGGCCAACTCGCGCGTTTTTGTAGAGCGTGTGATTTACATCACCAATATAAAACAAAAGCAGCCCAGTAAATGACTGTTTTCATAATTTTTTAAATATCGCATTTAAAATATTTTCACAATAGGTACACTTTGCAAAAGTGCATCAGATTACCTGTTATAACCCGCCAGAGGGGGACATATAGTAAAAAATTGAAATTGGATGAGACCATTTTAACAAGCCAAGGTAGCGCTTGAAGTAGTGCCTATAAATGGGGCAATAAGTCAGTAGAGATAAATAAGTTGCAAACCAGAATACTTCTCGTACTTCACATTATACCTGCTTAAAGGAGAAGATGAATCGCTTTAACAGTTCATGCGATGCCTAAAGTACCTAAAAATAAAAAAGGCACGATTTATAAAAATCATGCCAATTCTAGTTAATTAGTTATTTGTACCATCCGAGGTTAGTCTCACTAATATGAAGTACTAGCGCATAATTAGTTTATAATTTTACCAACTAGTTTTGGATAGTACGCATTCTTAGCCGCGAAATTGATAAAAAGACTGCTATTTTATTGCAGTCTTTTTATATGATATTTACGGGTTTAACAGCCATTTTTACAAAAAGTTAGCTTCATCTCGTTTTGAACCACTATAATTTTCTTATTTTTTTATTTTACTGGTATAAACTATTTCACCATTTTTCTTAACGTGAACAATGTAAAGTCCTTTTGCTAATTTTTTAGTATCAATAGTAATGATCTCTTTTACATTTGAGGCGCTACGCTCAGATAAGATTTTTTCTCCCGTAAAATCATGTATTGTCACTTCATAATTTGCATTTGGATTACTCAATTTTACATTAAGGACATCCTCAATCGGATTTGGATAACTTATAATTAAATCCTTCTTTATCGTTTCAACTATTTCCACATCTGTTTCTGATACTCTACTGACACTTGTCCCAAGATCCTGTAAGCGCAAAGCAAATATATCTGATTGCCCACTGCCGATGGGTAAATTTGTTAAATCAAATGCTGTATTGGCATGGTACAGACCGGTCATGTAAATGTTGTCATTCAAAAATGAAATTTGAGGAGAAATGATAAACTCGTCTCCAGTAAAAGTCTCCGAAGCGGCCCATATTTCTGTATCTAAATCAGCATTATATTTTCTTAAAAACGCACCCGAACTACCTGGGCTTGCATTTGCATGAGAAGCTATTAGTAAGGTGTTATCAACTTTTTTATAGGCTATATCAGATAATAAAACGTTTAAACTTAAAGGAGTTCCAACCACACCCAAATCGGTTCCGTTATACATTGTGATGCTGCTAGGTTGATTTATATTGGTGCTTATAGATACTGAGGTATCATTTACATTTTTAGCTAAATACAAAAGATCATCTGTATCGTTGTAGGCCATTCGTGTATTTTCTGGTATTATGCCTAAATCAGCTATAGCTAACACGGTAAAACCAATGCCTGGTGTATAGTTTAATTTATATAAAAAGGCGTTACTACTCGATTCTTTAGCAAAAACATAAACAACATTATTATGTGCAATAATATCATATATTTTTTGAGGAATAGATGGGAAAACAACAGATGGTAAAACATAAGACGCAACTACGGTGCCTGTAGCTGTATTTAGAGCAAGTAAATCTTGAGAAGGA
>JABSPN010000548.1 GCA_013214425.1 Flavobacteriaceae bacterium
CTCAGAAACTGAAGTATTAAATAGTTGTCCCGTGAGTTGGGATGAATTACACAAAATTTATCAAAAAAGTGTCAATAATCAGCAAAAATTAGCCTTGAATTATTCATACGATGAGCAATTTAATCCATCTCGCACTGTCAAAGAATTGATCGGTATTGCTAAATATATTGATCGCACTGCAAAAGTTATTACAAAAGAACAATTAAAAGAAAGATTATTATTAAGCGATCGCAGTTTTGGTTTAGCATTAGATTTTTTAAGAAAAGTTGGGTTTTTAATTAATGAAGATCAACAAACTATCGAAATAAAAAAAGTAACCGACCAATTTCAAGATTATCTTTCCTCACAAAAAAATTTACTAGATGTTCTCAAGGAAGAAAATTTTAAAAGAAAATACTTTACTCAAATTCCGTTAGAAACCTTACAAAAATTATTAGTGTATGAAAATATTAACTGATAACTGATAATTGGTAACTGGGAAAAAAGATATCTCACCAATCATTCCTGATTGCTATATGAGTGTTGTAAATAAAAAAACAATTTTAAGTTATGTAAATAAGTTTTAAATTAGGTAAACTAATTATGTTTAAATTTTAAGAAAAATAGAGAAAAAAAAACTCTTAAGAGAGTGCTAATTTTAAGCAACCGTCTTTTAAAGCACTTCTAGAATACAGATAACTTATCTTACTCTTCTTTTTTTTACTTAAACATCCGTCATTTTTTCTCAAACTGACAACCATGAAATTCACTCTTTCCTTACTCACACTCACTCTTATTAGTGGAAGTTTCTTATTACCCATCGGAGGAATTAACAAACAAGCGATCGCTTCTGAGGGAACAACCTCCGAGACTTCTGCAACAGAACTTCCCACTACTTCGACAGAACAAGAAACAGCTATTTCTACACCCCCAGAAACAGAAAAAACTCAGGCCACACATCTAGTTCTCAACCTAAAAGAACGTCGGGTTTATGCTTATCAAGACGATACAGTTCTTGCTAACTATCAAGTTGCTATTGGTAGACGAGGATGGGAAACACCCAAGGGTAACTTTTCCGTAATTCAAATGGTAGAAAACCCCCAATGGAAAAACCCTTGGAATGGTCGAGTTAGCGCAGCCGGTCCTAATAGTCCTTTAGGAGAACGTTGGATTGGTTTTTCGAGAGAAAACGGTAAATATATCGGTTTTCATGGGACTCCTGGAGAACACGTTATGGGACAAGCAGTTTCTCATGGTTGCGTTAGAATGCGGAACCGAGACGTTAAAGCATTGTACGAATTAGTGCAAACAGGAATCCCCGTTATTGTTCAATAAACTACATTAGGTTAGTCAAAGAAAAAGTTAAACTGAAGAAAGGGAAGGTAATATTTTTGGTAGCAAAAGCAAAAGACATGAATATAAATAGCGAGAATTAGTCTTTGCTTTTTGTGTTTCAAAAATTTCTCTGTTCCCCGTGACTAACCTAAAAATTTGATTATAAAATTCTTATGGCAAGTGTAGCGCAATCCCCGTATACAAAAGAGCAGATTTCAGCTTGGTTGAGAGGTTTACTAACTATCGCTTGGTGTGATGGTGACTATGATCTCCAAGAACAGAAGTTGATCGCAGATTTAACTAAGGATTTGTCTGTCGATGATCAACAAACCCTTTCCTACCAGTCTATCGAACCAGAAGAGTTAGCAAACGCTTTGGGTGATGATGTCAAAACTGGGGAGAACTTCTTAAGAACTGCTGTATTAGTTGCGATCGCCGATGGGATATACTCTACACCAGAAGCGGAACTTTTGCATCAGTATAGCGAGGCTTTAGGGTTAAAAATAGAGGCATTGAATTCTTTGGAACATACTCTCTGTAAACCCAACGGAGAAGAGCCTCAAGCCCAAGTAACGGGTAATGCAGCCCCTTTGGTGAGTCCTCCTCAACCTCAAGCTGACTTATTG
>JABSPN010000549.1 GCA_013214425.1 Flavobacteriaceae bacterium
CTATCACACTCAGTGATGATTCAACAATCGAAGTTCCAAATGAAGTTGCAAGCCTGATTACAAGCAAAGGTATGAGAGATAGTATAGATTCAATCATTAAGTCTCCACTAGATAACGCTACCGACGCTAAATTCATTATTAAAGATGAAGACGGCGAAGAAATTTTTGTTGTTTCTGAAGAAGAAGCTCTAGACTTCAAAACAGTAAGTGTG
Organism: Flavobacteriaceae bacterium; assembly: GCA_013214425.1. Taxonomy (GTDB): domain Bacteria; phylum Bacteroidota; class Bacteroidia; order Flavobacteriales; family Flavobacteriaceae; genus DT-35. The sequence continues at coordinate 213 of JABSPN010000549.1, forward strand.
AACATCATTGATGAAATCAAAGAAAATGAAGAAACCGTTAACATTTTCTTTACTAAGATTAACTTCGAAGGACCTAAAGGTTGGCAGATACGACTCCCAAATGAGAGTTTAGTTAGCATCACAATGAAGGATGATAATTTCACTGGTCGTATCAATGCTAGTAATCAAAAATTCACGAAAAACGAAATGTTTGAAGTGAAGCTTAAAACAATAACGAAACATAGGCACGGTACAAGCCCTTTATACACAAGGGAAATAACTCGTGTAATCAGACACCGCGTAGCAATAGACAATAAGATTATTTAATCATGAGTGAAACAGACGCGTATTTACAATTAATAGCTATGTCGGGGTTAATATTATCAATCCCGTTCTTTTGGCGCGTCTGTTTTTCGCTTGGAAAATTATTTATCGTAAAATTTTTCCCGCCTAAATACCTCACGATTGAAATTGAAAATTTAAACGGCGAAATAAAGAAAAAAAGAGTCAATATCAACGATAACAAGGCATTAATAGAAGCTCTGCTCCTATCAACAGGGGAGCGTATAGATTAATGGCTGAAGTAAAACAAAAAGGCATCGCAGGTACATCAGCTACTCTAACTGCGGTTGCCATAGCATGCTTGCAATCCAAGTGGGTAGGGTTAGATCCCGAACAAATTAAAATTTCAGTTATGGTAGCTCCCGTTATTATAACCTTTTTTGTTTTTTGCGGAGAATGGGCTGTGGTTAAATGCGGATTCAACTCAGCCAAATTTATGGCTGCGGAAATGAGCATGACCAAAGGCATTAAATTTTTAAAATCTGAGATTCATGAACATAAACAACTAGGTATTTGTACCAAATCACTAGAAATAGAATTAACAAAAGCCACTAAAGCACAATATAAACTCTATGAAGCTAATGCGAGTAAAATAAAAACATAGAACATTTATTGTAAGAAAGTATCATCAAACATATACGCACTCTGTTAATAATAAATAGCTTAAAAGTCTCAATAGAGGCTTTTTTTATGCCCTTTTATCGCAGTCGGCGTGATCCCTTTCCCGCGGTCATTACGCCCCTTTACCCTAAAGTAAAAAACAAACATGAATCATTGGTTTACTCGTGTTTTTCTGCCATGCCATGGCGGCAGGGTGGCGGCGGTATTTCGGGGTGAATGGTAGGTAATTAGATAAGAACGTACAAAACGGAAAATGAAGACTGTATATAAAACCAGTTAAAATCGGGTTTCGACTCCCCCCGACTCCACCAATCTGTACTTAGAACGACACCCTCCTAAGTGTCGCAGCCCATTGAATGGTTTGATTCAATGGGCTTTTCTTTATCCAAAATTCAACAAAAACAGGTAAAATATTGTTTTTTAAGCGTAAATATATGGAGTGGTAATGAATAAGATAGTTTTAATGATTTGTCTGTGCCTGTCACTTCAAGGTTGTAGCGGTATCCTCGATGGTATAAACACTGATAGTCTGAAAAGTGTTGCTAAATCGATAGATGGTGAAGAGCCTAAAGAAAAAGAAAAGAATGGCCTCCTTGCCATTTCAGAATTCATGGCAGTAATGGCGCTACTAAAAACCCAAACAGAGTAAGTCATTGCTAGTACAATACGTTATTTAATAAATAATACCGATATGGGGTAAGCATGAGATAATTACCATTAATCATATTAATCTGTCTGTTGAGTCAAGGTTGTAGCACTAAATCGAACCTGCCAATCAACCGAC
>JABSPN010000055.1:0-8536 GCA_013214425.1 Flavobacteriaceae bacterium
ATGGGAAAAAAGGAAAAATTATCCATGTTAAAGAAAATTTAAAATGGAAAGATGGAAAAACAAATTTCATCGAAACTAAAAAAGAAATAAAAGAATTTATTTGGTTTAATAATCAGTTGATTGAAAATACTCAAGATTAAAAAATAACGTTTGCTAACAACTTTTATAAAACATAGCTAATAAATGCTTAACCAAAAGGTTTATGTATATTTAGAAAGTTCGCTAAAGTTTTAAATTTGGCTTTTAGAATAGAAAAAATAAAATATAAAAATTCGGCTCTGTGATATTCTCGAAATTTAGTATCTTTTTGCTCGCTACTTTTCATACACAAACCGATAGCTACAATAATAGAAAAGAGATACATGAAAATAGATCCAAATAACCCATGGCATAAGGTAAGTATTGGAGACAATGCTCCAGATATAGTCAATGGAATAATTGAAATTCCCAAAAACACGAGAGCCAAATACGAATTAGACAAAGAGTCTGGTTTATTAGTCATGGATAGAGTAATATACTCTTCAATGTACTATCCTGCAAATTATGGTTTTATTCCCAGAACATATTGTGATGATAATGATCCTTTAGATATTTTAATTCTCTCTCAGATTAGCGTTGTGCCTATGTGTCTTGTTTCGGCTAAGGTAATTGGAGTAATGAGAATGATAGACAATGGAGAACTTGATGATAAGATAATTGCTGTAGCTGAAAATGACATGAGTGTTAGCCATATTAGTGATATCTCAGAACTACCTGAACATTTTTTTAAAGAATTAAAAAATTTCTTTGAAGACTATAAAAAGTTAGAGAATAAAACAGTCAAAATTGAAGAGTTTCAGAATGCTTCAACTGCAAAAGAAATAATAAAACAAAGCATGCTTGACTATAAAGAATATATAAAACAGTAGCTAACACAATAAAAAATATATTAAAACGTATTTTAAACTAACCGTTAGCAAACATATGACGAGCATCTTACATAAAAACGAACTAGTCCATCCGATTTTTTTAATAATTTTCATTGGAATAGGTGGATTTGTTGGATTGGGTGATTTTGAACTATTTGAGATTTGGAAAAAAGACTTTGAAGAATTATTACCATCAATTTTACTTCTTTTGATTTCTTATTTTATTCTAAGTGCTTTAAATACCTCTAACGTTGTAGCCATAAAAAAAAATGAAATCATAAAAGGAATTTATTGTTTGCCATTTGGATTTTTAAAAATTAACGAGAGAATTAATATTTCTGACATTAAAGAAGTTGAACTAAAACAGAATGAAAAGCTATTTTATGAAATTATAGCGGAATCAAATAGTAAAAACTCTTTATTAATTAAATCAATAGCAAAAAAATCCCAGCGGAAAAAGAACTGAATCGAATAAAAACTGAACTAAATACGATGGCTAACAAAGTGCAAAAATAATTGCTTGGGTTAGAAAATGACTATCGAAAAATTCTACGAATTTTTCTCACTGTAGTCCCTTTTTGCTATCTTTAGGATTTAGAGCAACTACTCACAGCTAAACGTAACCAATTAAAATAAAGCAGAATGAATATTCAATCAATAAAAGCGAAACTAAATGAATCTTCTATTTACCATTCGGAAGAAAATATCTTAGATAATAATAGTGTGATTGGTTATGAAAAGAAGTTCAAATGGAGTTGGATGGCAACACAATTAAATACTTTCATTGTGGCAACAGACTTTGGGGATACAGTAATAGATGAAAATTTAATTGAAAATCATTTATCCGAATCGTTTAAGTTTTCTAAGCAAAACTACAAAGGTTGGCCAAGGGGACTTCAATCAGGAGTGGGAGTAATTTCGATTTTGATATCAAATAATGTTTCGGATAAAGCAAAAGACTATTGTCAAAAATTAAAGTCAGGAAAAAAATGGGCAGGATTTTCAATTCCAGTTATCCATAATTCTAAAACCAAAGAAACTTTCCAATTTGAAAAAAATCCTATGTGGGGAAGAATTTATTATCCACACTTTAAAAAATTGATTAACAACCTAAAATAAACTCGTTAGAACACTATCTAAAAATGCATTAAAATACATTTTACACAAAACGTTGTAGGTAAGCTAAAACTGAACATAAATAAAATGATTAAGCTATGAAAAAAATTATATTTCTACTATCCATTGTCATTTTCGGTTGTAAGGAAAAAACAAAAGAATCTTTTTCTGTAATCGAAGTTCATGTTACTAATCAACACTCACTGGACAGCTTAATTATTTATGATAAAGAAAAATCATGGGAGGTCAAGACTACTCTTAGATTTAATAAGTCTAATAGTATTAAAGACACTCTGAATATTCTTGAAAAGAAAATTTATCAAATTTATTCATTTTCAGATGGAAAACAGGGGGAATTGGGAGAGTTATTAATTTCACCAAATAGCACAATAGTCCTGTCTGTAGATGAGAACGAACTTTTCGAATCTATAACTTATGATGGTTCCTTTAAGGAACCTAATAATTTTTTAGCGTATTCTAAAAAACACCAAAATCAATTATCTAATACAGTCCGAAATGGTATTGAACAAAAAGAGCTTGAACTACTCATTCATGAAAAAGGTGACTTAATTAATGAAAAAGGGATTTCACTAAATATAGTTGATAGTTTAAGTACTTACGTCAAAGTGAATTTTAATAAATTCTCTAACATTCTTAAGCAAAAAAATGCAAAATACCTGTATAAAAGATCTTTAGTAAATGAAATTGGGAACAACTTTTCTTTTAAGGATATAACTAATAACGACATTTCGTTGAAAGATTTTCATGGCAAATATCTTTATATAGATGTTTGGGCTACTTGGTGTAAGCCTTGTAAAGTAGAATACGATTTTCTGAAACAACTTGAGGAACACTTTTCTAATAATGATGAACTTCAAATTATTTCAATTAGTACTGATCGAGATTTTGACAAATGGGAGAAATATATTACCAAAAATTCTATTGAAGGAATACAGCTTTATTCTGGCGAAAATTCAGAATTTGTAAAATTTTATGACGTTGGCGCTCTACCTCGATTCATTCTTTTAGACAAAGAAGGCAGAGTAATAAGCCCAGAAGAGTTAAGGCCATCCAATCCTAAATTATTAAAAAAACTGGAATCAACTGTTATAACAATCGCTTCTACTAATTGCTTGTTCTCGCCTACTTCTGAAAATTTCTATGGATTTTCATGTTAGTCTAAATTTACAAAGTTAATCGTTAAACCAAGCAACTACTCATAGCCGAAACCGTTATGGAAAGAAATGACCCGTCCTGAATAAAGGCTACATAATTTTAAACATTATGTATAAAAATGACAAAGTAATAAACCACTTTAAACATTCAACTTTAGTCTTAGGACTTAAAACTACTTATTCAACATCGACCAAAGCTTATCTTTTAGCTCCATGATACCCATTTGAGCCACAGATGAGATAAACAAATAGTCGACTGGAAGATCATTGTCTAATTCTGCTTTCATTTCTGTCATCAACTCTTGGTCGAGCATGTCACATTTTGATATCGCGACGAATCGATCTTTGTCTAACATTTCAGGATTATAAACCTTTAACTCATTCAGGAGAATATGATATTGTTCCGCTATATCCTTAGCATCAGCCGGAATTAAAAATAATAAAGTTGAATTACGTTCTATATGACGTAAGAAATAATACCCCAAACCTTTCCCTTCAGAAGCACCTTCAATAATCCCAGGAATATCGGCCATAACAAAACTTCTGTAATCGCGATATTCTACGATACCTAAATTCGGTTTTAAAGTCGTAAACTCATAATCAGCAATCTTGGGTTTGGCAGAAGTAATCACCGATAGTAATGTCGACTTCCCAGCATTAGGAAACCCTACTAAACCAACATCGGCTAGAACCTTCAGCTCCATAGTCACATCGGTATGTTCCCCTTCCATTCCTGGTTGGGCATAACGAGGTGTTTGGTTTGTTGGAGACTTAAAATGCCAGTTTCCTCTTCCTCCTTTTCCGCCTTCGCAAAGAATAACTTCTTCGTTATTCTCTGTGATTTCAAAAAGAATTTCCTGAGTTTCGGTATCTCTTACTACCGTCCCTAGAGGAACATCTAAATATACATCTTTTCCGTCGGCACCAGTACTTCTCCCCTTACTTCCATTGACTCCATGTTCGGCTTTGTAATGACGCTTAAACTTAAAATGATATAAGGTCCACAGGTTTTCGTTTCCTCTCACAATGATGTGACCTCCGCGTCCACCATCACCACCATCTGGCCCTCCTTTTTCGATATACTTTTCCCTATGTAAATGCGTAGAGCCTTTCCCTCCGTTTCCAGAAGTAAGGTGTAGTTTTACATAATCAACAAAATTCCCTTCAGTCATTGGTATATTCTTACGATAGTCCTAGTTTCTATAATGAATTCATTACGCTGCTAATTCTATCGGTAATTTCATCGATAGAACCTACACCATCAATTCCAAAAAACTTATCATCTTGCTTATAATAGTCTTTTAAAATTGCAGTTTCAGCATAATATACTTTTATTCTATTTCTGATAACACTTTCATCAGCATCATCTGCTCTTCCAGAAGTTTTCCCTCTTTCTAATAAACGTTCTACGAGAATTTCATCGTCTACTTCAAGAGCAACCATACCGCTTACGTTTGTAGACTTTGATTCCAATAATGTATCTAAAGCTTCAGCTTGTGCAGAAGTTCTTGGGAAACCATCGAAAATAAATCCGTTGGCTTCAGGATTCTTCTCTACTTCTGCGTTTAGCATTTTAATCGTTACTTCATCAGGCACTAAATGTCCTTTATCAATATATGATTTGGCTAAAACTCCTAATTCAGTGGCATTTTTAATATTAAACCTGAATACATCACCCGTAGAGATATGTACTAAATTGTATTTTGTCTTTAATACTTCTGCTTGAGTTCCCTTTCCAGCACCTGGAGGTCCAAATAATACGATATTCTTCATTGTTGTGTGTTATTGCTAAAAATTGAGGCAATTGCCCCTCCTATTTTTTAAAAAAAATCTAGCATTTTTAATGCCATTTATTCATTTAAGCTGCAAAGATATTATTTTGAATGATGATTTACGTATTTTTGCACTTATTCTGAAAATAAACCCACTGAAAGTGAATACAAATAACACGTACTTTTCATCTGATTTTAAGCTAGGAATCCTTGGTGGTGGTCAGTTGGGAAAAATGTTGCTAAACGATACGAGAAAGTTTGACATCTATACCTGTGTATTAGATCCGAGTGAAGAAGCACCTTGTAAAATTGCTTGTAATGAGTTTTACCAAGGAGATTTAATGGATTTTGACACTGTTTATAACTTCGGAAAGAAGGTAGATGTTCTGACTATCGAAATAGAAGGAATTAATCTTCAAGCTTTACAGAAACTTGAAGATGAAGGATTAAAAGTATATCCTTCTCCAAAAACCTTGCGTTTTATTCAGAATAAAGCAACTCAAAAACTATTTTACACAGACCACAATATTCCAACAGCTCCCTTTACGCGTTTTGCTTTTACTTCGGAAATTGAAGATGCTATCGATAATGGAGGATTAGTATTTCCTTTTGTATGGAAAGCCGCTCAGTTTGGTTATGACGGTAACGGGGTAAAAGTAATTCGTCAAAAATCAGATTTAGAAGGCTTAAATAATGTGGAATGCATTGCAGAAGAAATGATTCCATTCAAAAATGAATTGGCTGTTATTGTGGCGAGAAGACCTTCAGGAGAAATTAAAAACTACCCAGTTGTAGAAATGGAGTTTCACCCTGAAGCCAATCAAGTAGAATATGTAATTTGTCCAGCACGTATCGACGAGACTATCGCGCAAAAAGCTATTGATGTAGCCCTTAAAACAGCTGAAGCTTATCAGCATGTCGGATTGTTAGCTGTAGAAATGTTCCAAACACAAGATGATGAGATCTTAGTTAATGAAGTAGCTCCAAGACCTCATAATTCTGGACATTACAGTATTGAAGCGTCTGTTACTTCTCAGTTTGAGCAACACCTAAGAGCTGTTTTAGATTTGCCTTTAGGAAGAACGAGTAACAAACAAGCTGGCATTATGGTAAATCTTGTTGGAACAGAAGGTCATACAGGAAATGTTGTGTATAAAAACATAGAAGAAATTTTATCTTTAGATGGAGTCACTCCTCATATATACGGAAAAAAACAAACCAGACCGTTTAGAAAAATGGGACATGTTACCATCGTTAATATGGACATTACAAAGGCTAGGAAAATAGCTGAAACAGTAAAAAACACAATTAAAGTAATTAGTACAAATAATTAATATGGCACAAGTAGGAATCATCATGGGAAGCACTAGCGACTTGCCAGTCATGCAAGAAGCAGTCGATGTTTTAAAAGGATTTGACATTGAAGTTGAAGTAGACATTGTTTCTGCTCACAGAACTCCTGAAAAATTATTTGATTATGGCACGAATGCTCATAAAAGAGGAATCCAAGTGATCATTGCAGGAGCTGGAGGTGCTGCACACCTACCAGGAATGGTAGCTTCACTTTCCCCTTTACCCGTAATTGGTGTTCCTGTTAAATCAAGAAATTCTATTGATGGATGGGATTCTGTACTATCAATACTTCAAATGCCTGGAGGTGTCCCTGTTGCCACTGTCGCATTGGACGGAGCCAAGAACGCTGGTATTTTAGCCGCTCAAATTATTGGTACCTCAGACAAATGTGTTCTCGATAAAATACTGGTTTATAAAGAAGGCTTAAAACAAAAAGTTATTGATGGAGCCAAACAAGTAAAATAATAAAAACCAAAACAGTCGCTAATTAGCGACTGTTTTTTTTTAATGTAATTTACCTTTTGTTTTGAGGGCTTCGATAAATTGCACCAATGTTATAAAATAGGTTAATCTATTTCTTATAGTTCAAATATAAAGTTTTTTTAGATATGATAAAAAAGAAAGGTGCTGAATATCAACACCTTTCAACATGAGCAGTTAAATTTTGGGGTTTGGGGGCTTTATTTAACTGCTATCCTCAACATAGTTTAGGCTAAGTTTCAAACAAATTTTTTGTCTTACTTTTACACAACAAAGATCTATATATATTATGCATGCATAAAAAAATATCGATGTGAGCAAAAATTAATTGACAATATGTTAATCAGTAATTTAGCATCGATAAACGCACAAATTTTAACAAATAATGAACGATAAAAACAATCCGTTAATCGAGCCGTTTGATTTAACACCTTTCGCTAAAATTAAGAATGAACACTTTTTACCGGCTTTTGAATACTTAATCAAACAAACAAAAGAGGAAATCAATCAAATAACTGATACTTTGGTAGCTCCAACTTTTGAGAATACTATTGAAGTATTGGAATTTTCAGGAGCTCAACTCGACAGAGTATCCAGCGTTTTTTTCAATATGAATTCCGCAGAAACCAATGAGGAAATTCAACAAATAGCACAACAAATATCGCCAATGCTTTCTGAATTAAGTAATGACATCACTTTAAACAAAGTGCTTTTCAGTAGAATAAAAACAGTTTATAATCAGAAGAATAACTTAGAGCTAAATCTAGAACAACAGACACTCTTAGACAAGAAATACAAAAGCTTTTCGAGAAACGGAGCCAACTTAGAAGGGGATAAAAAAGAGCAGTTGAGAGTTATTGACAAAGAACTATCCCAACTGAAATTAAAATTTGGAGAACATGTCCTAGCCGAAACTAATGCCTATGAAATGCATCTGACTGATGAAAGTGATTTAGCGGGTTTACCAGACGGATTAAAAGAGGCAGCTGCTCAAGTAGCCAAGCAAAATAATAAAGAAGGTTGGGTAATCACCTTAGATTATCCTAGCTATATCCCTTTTATGAAATATTCAGAAAAAAGGGAATTACGCAAGCAATTAGCTCTGGCAGCTGGAGCCAAAGGGTTTCAGAAAAACGATAACAACAACGAAGCCATTGTGCTAAAGATCGCTAAGTTGAGACATAAAAGAGCAAATCTATTAGGTTATCCTACTCATGCTCATTTTGTCTTAGAAGAACGTATGGCTGGTTCTCCTGAAAAAGTAACGCGTTTTTTAAACGATTTACTCAGCAAAGCCAAACCTGTCGCTTCAAAAGAGTTTGATGAATTAGAACAATTCGCAAAAGAAACCGATGGTATTGATCATCTTGAAAAATGGGATGGTGCTTATTATTCAGAAAAGCTAAAAAGTAAATTATTCAATCTAGATGATGAAAAACTAAAGCCTTATTTCAAACTTGAAAACGTGATCGATGGAGCTTTTACTGTGGCAGAAAAACTCTTCGGATTAACATTCAAGTCCGTGAATACCATTGATGTGTATCATGAAGATGTAAAGACCTATGAGGTTTATGATATGGACAATAGTTTCATTTCCATTTTTTGTTTTAATTGTTGCTTTAACTGATTTCCCTTTTGTATCTATAGAAGTGACTTCTGCCGAAGTCATTACTCTAATTCCTTTTTTCTTAAATGATTTTTGTAGTTCTTTTGAAATATCGGAATCTTCAAT
>JABSPN010000055.1:8546-11407 GCA_013214425.1 Flavobacteriaceae bacterium
AGATGCAGCAAATCCAAAACGGAAAGAATGAAAGACCGCATATTTCAAATGTCTGTAATTTCACTAAGCCAACAGAAAGTAAACCTTCATTGTTAACATTTAACGAGGTCACTACACTTTTCCATGAATTTGGTCATGGACTTCACGGTATGTTAGCCAATACCAACTACCCTAGCTTATCGGGAACTAATGTATTCTGGGATTTTGTTGAATTACCAAGTCAGATTTTAGAAAACTGGTGCTATGAAAAAGAATGTTTGGATCTCTTTGCCAAACACTATGAAACGGGAGAATCGATTCCTATGGAATATGTGGAAAAAATAAAAGCTTCTGCTAATTTCCAGGAAGGAATGGCCACACTAAGACAATTAAGTTTTGGTTTGTTGGATATGAGTTGGCATGGTGTTGACCCTTCAGAAATTAATCATGTAAAAGAGCAAGAAGTAAAGGCTTTTGCGAATACGAAATTATATCCAGATGTAGCAGAAAATTGTATGAGTACCGCTTTCTCACATATTTTTCAAGGCGGATATTCTTCAGGATATTACAGTTATAAATGGGCTGAAGTATTAGATGCGGATGCTTTTGAACATTTTAAAGACAATGGGATATTTAATCGTGAAATAGGAAAATCTTTTGCAGAGAATATCTTAAGTAAAGGAGGAACCGAAAATCCGATGACACTGTATAAAAGATTTAGAGGCGCCGAGCCAAAACCAGAAGCTTTATTAAAAAGAGCTGGTTTATTAAACTAATTTCTCCGGAAGGCTATTTTCAAGAATAAAATAAATGAACCAATTTAAATCTTTCTTGTTAATAGCCTTCCCTGAGTATCCAGACTTTCGATTTTCAATCATGGAATGCCATACCTTAAAGACTATAAGACCTACTTGTAAGATGATTGAAATAATGACAATCCACTTTTCCATAGGTCGATTTTGACTAAAATTACTACTTATTTAAAATTTAAAACGGTCAATTTCTGGTAATTTCAGTTCAATCTCACAGATTATGAGATACACTTACTCAAGTATTGCCATTATTAACCCACATACAAAAAAACAGACCGCACCGATCAACTCCTTCTTTTATTTTATCACCACAGTCAATAAATTTGGAGTAACCTAATAGAATTTATTATTTACCTGCTAAATACTAACCAAGTAATCTATGATGGTATAATCCCGTATTGAAAACATTGGCTTGATTTCTCCCACAGCTAGATAAACAACAACTTTCAGGCAATTCTTTACGGGATTTACTTTTATCCTATACTAATCTCAGGGAACAGTTCGTTACTAGTATATGACTAAACTAATACAACTCTTTTTCTACCTGTTAATTGTATTACTCTTAACCATTACCACTCAGGTTGGTGGTATTATTTGGATTATCGCTCTAGTCATATCCAAGAAATTCAAGCTTAAAAAACGCTTTGTATTTCCCGCAGTTTATCTGGTATTTAATCTTATCATTATTCCTCCAATTGCCAATCACTTCGGAAGGGAGAGATTACCTGTTTTTCATAATCATCTCAAGCCTCGAAATTGGTTTTACCAAATAGCTTTCAGGAATTATGTCAAACCAGAATTAAAAGAAATGCTACTAGAAATCGTTGAAGAAAATCAATACCATCCTATTACTATTACCTACTTAGATGCCTCTTTCCCATTTATTGATGGCTTTCCGCTACCACCTCATCTAAGTCATAATGACGGAAAGAAAGTAGATATTAGCTTTATGTATACCACTAAAGATGGGACAACTACTACAAAAAAACCTTCTTTATCTGGCTACGGACACTTTACTGAACCTGAATCTTATTCAGGAACACAAACCGAACGTTGTTTAAACAAAGGGCATTGGCAATATGATAAAGCAAAATACCTTTCATTAGGCACTATCAATGATCTGGACTTTGATCGGAAAGAAACAAAACGATTACTCAAGATACTGCTAAAAGAACCCAGAACTGAAAAGATCTTGTTGGAACCTCATCTAAAATTCTCATTAGGTTTAACAAACTATAGTAAAATACGATTTCACGGATGTAGAGCTGTAAGACATGACGATCACTTACACCTGCAGATTAAATAAAGTATTACTTATTCTTTTCTTCTATCCATTTAGACAGATACTTGGTACTTTGCAAAGTATGGTGCTGTAGTAATTGTCCTATAAAATTTTGTTTTCGATGCGTTTCCAAATCACCGATAATAGTTTCTAATTGCGTTTTAAAACGTTTGGAAATTGACAACTCATTGAATCTATTATTGATAATTGGAATACAATATTCTCTGGCTTTTTCCCATTTGGCTTTATCAGAATACAATTCAATAGCGGCCTTGGCAAATACCTCAGGAGTATCGGCTATAGCTCCTGGCCAGGGATAATCACCTGCAATACCTTCAGCACCAATAGAAGTCGTAACACTCGGTAGAGCCGATTGGATAGACATAATTAGTTTCGTCTTAATACCAGCACCAAAACGTAAAGGTGCTAAAGAAAGTTTAGCTCTGTGAAACGAGGCCGATACGTCTTCTATTCTCCCTAAAACGATAAAACCTTCTTTTTCATTATGCATCTCCAAAACTCTTTGCGTGATATAAGAACCACAAATGTAGACTTTAGCTTCTGGTAATGCTTCCCTTATTAAAGGCCAAATACTTTCTTTTAAATACACAACTCCATCTAGATTAGGTTGATGCAAAAAGTTACCAATACTGATAAAATCCTGTCTGTTCTCAAAATCAAATTCAGGAATCCACAGTAATTCTTCTAAGACAGGCTTACTCATAAAAGGCAAATAAGCCAGTAAGTTATGATCGATCTTAAATACCTCTTCTAAGAGTTGTTCTTCA
>JABSPN010000550.1 GCA_013214425.1 Flavobacteriaceae bacterium
AAACCCCGAATATGGTATATAAATTATCAGAGTAAATTCAATTTTAACCTGTAGCCATATTTCAGGATTAGACATTAAAAACAACAAGATTAATACAAATTAAAATTTAGGAAAATGAGCTTACTATCTGAAAATGTAATACCAGGAAATCACGGAAAAACATTTGGAACTAACGCAATGAGTCATCAGGATTTAGTAAAAATCAAAGAGTCAATTTCACATATAGATGGAATTAAAGACGTTATAATTGAGGAGGATAAGTTTCCTAGGGATTTTATTGTTCATACAAATGCCACTGTTTCGGTAAAAGAAATACAAGACGCTGTAATTAAAGTAGGGTTTCACACAATTCCTAAATCTTTATTTGAATTGTAATCGATGAATCAAATAATAGGTTATATGAAGTAATTTCTATCAAAATTGACGGAATGCTTGTTGGTGGTATGTTTGCTGTACTTGGACTTGCAGTATCAATTGCTAAAGGTGGAACCCAATAGCATTTTTATTTGCTAGTATTTTAGCTTTCATAACTTCATACAGCTATGCAAGCTATCACAAAAATATCCTTAAAGTGGTGTAACTGTTAAATTTATCAATCAAGGATTTGGGTCTTACGTACCGAATTTGCTAGAGTTAAGTCACGAAATAATAATTGATTCACATATTTATGCAAGTGCTATTATTGTTTTAGCAATAGCAATCAACTATTCTAGCATAACTATAGTTGGTAAAATATATTCGTATGCATCAGTAATCAAACCGTTGATTTTGATTTCCTTTATTTTTATTGGTGCGTATGGCTTAATAGGCAACCTAAACATTGCTTAACTTGCAATCTCAAATTGGGAAACACCTATCAAGTTATTTGCGGGTGGAATGGTTATTTTTTTTGCTTATGAAGAGTTTGAATTGATTGCAAACTTAGCGCCAGATATCGATTGACCTCCTCCCAGTTGTCAGCTACACTTGAAATTAAAGTAACCAATGCGTATTTAGGCATTCATCTCTAAAACTTCCATTATCTAATTGGATACGCAGCGACACATAATTTTTCTGATTTTTCAGACGATCTAAAAGATGAGCAACATCGTTTTCTTTAATTGATTTTTCAGAGTGTATTGTTAGGCATTTCCGACTATAATTATCCACTATAGTTAAGGCTCTGAATCTACTGCTATTAAAGAGTTGATCCGACACAAAATTCATACTCCAGCATTGATGTATACTAGAGAGCTGTGGACGTTCCATGCAATGTGCGCTTGCTTTATTAATGCGAGGACGTTTATCCATCTTCTTTATAAATACGATACATAAGTTTGTGATTATCCGTAAAACCTTCTCTTCGCAGTACAATATAAATTCGTTTAAAACCATAACGTATTCTTAGCGAAGCAACTTCTCGCATTCGCATTCGTAATAAACGATCTTCCCTGGGACGCGGTTTATAGTACCATACCGATGATGATATATTTACCATTCGACATGATCTACGTAAGGAAACTCTATAATTTTCTATTAAATAACGGACTAGCTCCCATCTTTGACTAGCCCTTAAAGCTTTTTTTGAATAATATCTTGAAGCATTTTATTATCCAAACTCAAATCAGCAACCAATTGTTTAAGTTTTGAATTTTCCTCCTCTAATTGTTTTAATCGACGTAGTTCTGAAACTCCTAATCCTCCATATTTCTTCTTCCAATTGTAAAATATAGCTTCACTCACCCCCATTTTCTGCATAGTTCAGAAGTCTTAACTCCTGAATCTGATTGACGCAAGGCATCAATAATTTGCGACTCGGTAAATTTGCTTTTTTTCATGACAAAAACTTTGTTTTAAATTAATAAATTTTACCAATTCTCTCTAATCCTAAATAGTGCGTTTTTTAGGGAGGTGGTTAACCCAAAGGCGATAGGAATAGTATTGACTAAAACATAG
>JABSPN010000551.1 GCA_013214425.1 Flavobacteriaceae bacterium
CCATACTTTTTCGTCTAGCGATGGTCCCTTAACTATTTTATTAAATTTTGAAATGGTATTAAAGTCTCTCGTAATCTCTCCTGAAACTGCAATACCATAAATTCCTGTATCCATTAATTCGGAAGCATTTTGAGTTGTTATTCCTCCAATGGCTATTATTGGAATATCGGTTTTTAGCTGTTCTATAATGGTTAAATAACCATTCTTTCCTAATACTGAACTTAGGTTCTCTTTTGTTTTTGTAAACTGATAGGGACCTAATCCGATATAATCAACTTCCTTTTTAATGAGTTGTTCGCAATCTTCGATCGTATTGGATGTGCCGCCAATTATTTGCCAGGGAGCTAACTCTTTTCTGGCAATTGTTGGACAGGTATCGGTCTTCCCTAAATGAACACCGTCTGCTTTAACTTCTGCCGCCACCATATAATAATCATTGATGATTAATCTCGTTTGAAAATGAGCGGTAATCTCTCTGGCTTCTTTGGCTATTTTGAGTACTTTCTTTTCGGATAAATTCTTCAGTCGTAATTGTACCCAGTCTGCACCAGAGACACAGGCTTTTTGAACATGGAGTAGATGTTCTTTAGGAGTCGCTCCCTGAGTGATATATTGTAATTTCGAAACAAGCATGAGTAGTTAAGAATTTAAGGAGTTAAGGAGGAACCTAGAATAAGCCTTTGATAGCTTACTTACCTCGATTAATGATTCATTCTGACTTTTAATATCCTCAACATAATTTAAATCTTCAGTAAGAATAAAGTAGTAGCTATATTCTTCCAGAACTCCCTGAACTATATTAAAAAACCATAATTTATCTCTTGTACTATTCTTTTTATATCCTTCACTAATATTGGCACCTATAGATGCCGAGGCCCGTCTAAATTGACTGGTTAAACCGCACAACTCTTCTTTTGGACAAAACTTAGTCTTTTCATAAATTGAAAGAACAAATTGATGAGCTTTCTGCCAAACTGGTACATCTTCAAATGATTTCGATTGCTCCATATACTTAACTTCTTAACTCCTCTTTTACTCCTTTATTCATACTTTCTTATCTGTGATAAGCCAAAAGGCTTTTATTTGAACTCAATCTTTTTTCTGTATAACGTTTTGCTCTATAGGTTGCTTTTAGCAACGGAAATCCTAAAGCTAAATATGATGTTACCGCCGATGCAAATACACAGCCACTTCCGTGCTTTTCACTACTGTATCTCATTTTCGGGTTCAAAGTAAATTGCTGTCCATATTTTAAATACAATTCATCTTTTCCTATATCCTCATCACGATGACCACCTTTTAAAACCAGATTTGTTTTACTTCTAATAAAGGCAATAGTTTCCTCTAATGATTTTTCTGGAAATAAGTCATTTATTTCATTGTAATTGGGTGTTAGGAGATATATCTTGCTTAACACTTCTTCAAATGAATTCCTGTTTTCTTCTGAATGAAAATTGAAATTTGAACTCGATTTTAAAACGGGATCGAGAACAATTTTAATATCTGAATTTTTAGTGACTAATTGCTCTATTAACTCATTGACCACAGCCCAATTTTCTACTATCCCGATCTTTACATAATCGATCTCAAAACGCTGAAAAAGTATGGTGATTTGTTCTTTCATTATTTCAAGAGAAGTCCAATGACAGGAGGTCAACATTACATCATTTTGAACTGTATTTCCGGAGCAAATTGAAAGTCCGTAACACTTGAGCATTTCAAACGTCTTGATGTCGGCTGTTAAACCTGCTCCAGAAGAAGGGTCAAGCCCTGCTATTGTTAGTATGTTCGGTCTTTTTTTCAACTTAAACTTAATCGAGTGATCTTATTAATTTGTTTAAAACTTGCCATCGGGTCTTCGCTGTTCCAAATTCCTCCTAAAACTCCTACTCCTTTATATCCCATTGCTATCGCTTTAGAAACAGTT
>JABSPN010000552.1 GCA_013214425.1 Flavobacteriaceae bacterium
TCTTGGTTTAATTTAATAGAGGTCAATCAAGCTTTAGATTTATGGGATATCCTATTTACAAATATTATTAGTGAGGTTTACATAGGACTTAATTTTAACCATGCTGATTTAAAATATTACATCGATTATAAAAGGTTAGATAATCAAAAAATAAATATATTTTATCAGAAATTAGATCTTGAAATTAAGCATGTTCTTCAAGAAATCAAAAATAAAGAAGTTTGCAGAGTAGTCCCAGTAGATGATTTGAATGATTACAATAGCTATTTAGATGAAGCATTAGGTAGAATACAGTTAAGTGTTTATGAAGAGCCAAAATCTAAAATACAGAGGACTATAGCCGATTCGTGGTCTAATGTTCTAGCCCCAGATAGAATTGGAATTAATGATAATTTTTTCTATCTAGGAGGTAATTCTATTAAAGCTATTCAGCTTATAGCTATTCTTTCCACTAAAAATATTAAATTAAGTATAAGAACATTATATGAATATCCAATCCTTAAAGATTTAGCGAGTTTTCTAGAGACTAAATCAAATGATAATAGTAGTATTGTAAAATTGAATTATAGTCATCCGCTAAAAGAGAATATTTATTTTATTCACGCTGCGAATTGTGAAGTAGAAACCTACCGAGAGTTAGGTAGTATTTTGGAAGGGAAATTTAATCTTACAGGAATACAACCTTCGACTATTTATAATAAAGGCAAATTACCCGCAAGTGTACCGGATCTAATTTCCTCTTACTTGGATGAAATTCAAGATACACCACAAAATAACTATCCGATTAGCATTATAGGGTACTCTTTATCTACCCAGCTTGCCTTTGAGATGGTTAAGCAAATGAATTTGAGGGGGTTAGAAGTTAGTAATTTGTTGTTGTTTGATAATGAACCTGATGAGAAATGTGATAATTCTGAAATGGTTAATTTTAGAACAAATGAAATTTTTAAAAGTATATTAAAATCATTTTTTGATATAGAATATTCAGGAAAATTAAAGAATGAAAAGTTACTCGACTATTTGATTTGTAATGAAAAAAATGTTCCTGAAAACCTTAAAAACAATTATGAAATACTAGATCGCTATTTAAAAACAGTAAGAAACATGTACGAAATTGTTATGAATTATGAGGTTACAGGACACATTAATACAGATATAGCATATTTCACTACAGAATCCAAGCTAGATTTGCCAAGTCGATGGAAAGAAATGACTACGGGTAATTTTACTAAATTAAAGATAAAAGGAAGTCATTCAACTTTTTTTATGAGTGATAATATTCAAGAAAATTCTCGTATTATTAGTAGGTTTTTGAACACAATTTAGATCATGTTTTACTTAAAATTATAGTAATTTAAAGATGTGATTTGTATTTTTTGGACTAATATATCCACTCTTCTACTAGTTAAATCTAGTATTACCTCTTACACAATTAAAAATAACTTATGATTAAAAATTATGTTAAGATATTAATATTTTCTATCCTAGGAATTTTTTCTGGATTTTCAACCTTTTTATTCATTGTTTTGGTGAATACTATTATTGAATTTTTGATAAAAGGAGTAATGCCAAAAGAGCAAAACTTCTTATTATTATTTTCCATAATAATAATGTTTTTTTTTCTAAATTTGAACTGTGATTCTTGTTCACTTTTTTATTTAAGATTAATTCGGATGGGTTAGGAGGGATAGGCCCTGCCGTAATAAAATGGAGATTAAATAAAGTACTTTGGTTAATGCAAACTTCAAATTTTTCTTTCAAAATAAGTCGTGTCAATGAAGCTTCCGGGCCGAAAATTGAACATCCATGAATGCATCAGTATTAAGACCGAGGTTTAAGTTTGGTTGTTATTAGTATTTGTTTATGCTTGCAGTTTATTCAGTTTTGAAACCAAGACCAGCGGGTCCTGGGATTTCGCCGTATGGC
>JABSPN010000553.1 GCA_013214425.1 Flavobacteriaceae bacterium
ATAAAAAATATTTTATATTCAGATAGGAATAGTAATCAAGGATATGCACTTAGTATTTGGATATCAAAAGATGATAACTTTTATAATAAAAAATCATTTGATGATTTGATTAAAATACTTCCTATTGATTCAATTGGAGTTTTGCTTAATCATAATTCTAGATATGAGGATATAGATAAATGGGGTAAATATATATTTAATAATTTTAATCCTAAGAGCATGAATGAGTTTAATGTTGATAAAGTACTTCGATTATATAGAAATCAAAATAAAATAGATTTTGAAAAAAATGCTATTAATTATTTAATAAAAGTAAATCAAGATATGGAAAATGGAGGAAGACATTTTTTTTCTTTTAGAACTTTTGAAAATAGTTTGATTACCTTACTTATTCCATTAAATTTTGAAATGGCAATTGAGTTTTACAATAAAACTAAAGATAGTCAGTATATAAGTAATAGTTTTATAAAAGAAATTTTTAATATCAATGAGTACTCTGCTGATAAGCATAAACGATATAGAAAAGATTATATTGAGTCTTTAAAAAATGATATTGAATTATTGGAAATAGTGAGAATAATACATAAAAATAATAGTACTAAAGAATTAAAAAAATATATTACCGAATGGTTATCAAGTATTAATTCTACAGATAGATTATTAGCAGTATCACTCTTAATGTGGTTTGGGAATGATTTTGCAATAGAAAAACTAAAATATATTTCAAATAATGATGATAGTGAATATGTAAGGTTTTTTGCTTCTTGGGCAGGAGAGGTATCCTTACAAGAAAAATATTCTAAGATAATATATGAAGATGTTTTAAAAGAAGATAATTTACAAATTATCTCCACAAAACTACATCAAATTAAACCAGTTATTACGCCAATGACAAACTATTGGGTTGTAAAGCTAAATGATAAATATAAGATTTATTCTGATGATACAGAAAAATATAAAAGAATGCATATTTCAAGATTTTGGAATAGAATCAGTGAAAATATAAAAGATGATAAAAAGTTTAAAATAAATAATAGAAAACTGTTTGAATATTACAGAGGTGAAAAAATTACTGATAACAATAGATTTATTACAGGAGAAATAAAATGAAACAATTATGCTTTGTATTAATGCCATTTGGCATAAAAAAAGATGAGAACAATAATGAAATAGATTTTAATAAGATTTACAATAGTTTTATTAAACCAGCAATAATAGATGCTAATCTAGAGCCAATACAAGCCGATGAAGAACAAGTAGGAGGAATTATACATAAAGCTATGTATGAGAGACTAATGCTTTGTGATTATGCTGTGGCAGATTTAAGTATCTCAAATGCAAATGTATTTTATGAGTTAGGGATTCGTCATTCTTTTAGACCTCATTGTACTATTTCTGTTTTTGAAGAAAAAAGTATACTTCCTTTTGATATTAGTTTTTTAAGATCTCTTCCATATGACAGAGAACTTAAAGAATTAGATAAATTAAAACAACAATTAACTCAAAAACTATTACTTGCACAAAAAGAAAAGAATACTGATTCTCCACTTTTTCAATTAGTTGATGGAATTAAACCTTCGAATATAGAACATATTAAAACTGATGTATTTAGAAATCAAGTTGAATATAATCAAAAAATAAAAGAAAGACTTTTATTAGCTAGAAAACATAAAGATATTCAATCTTTAATAGATATTGAAAATGAAATAAATTTTGATAGTGTTGAGATTGGAGTTTTAGTTGATTTATTCTTATCTTATAGAGGAATTGAATCATTTTCTAATATGATAAGTTTAGTAAATAAGATGCCCGAAGTTCTTTCAAGAACTACTATGATTCAAGAACAATATGGATTTGCATTAAATAGAGAAAATCAAAAAGAAGATGCAATTGATGTACTTGAAGCTGTTATTTTAAAA
>JABSPN010000554.1 GCA_013214425.1 Flavobacteriaceae bacterium
ATTTCATCATCTGCAATTGCCTTTAGAATTTCATCTCTATTTCCGTTTTTCCAATTTTCAGTTTTGACATAAATGTCAAAGTATATTTCATCTTCATATTCTTCAGGTCTTTCCTTGTGTAAGTCAATAGTCAAGACTTTCAGGAAATCTCCAAATTCGGTGAGTTCTTTGTAATTGTCATTGGTTATGTCTTTGGTATAAAGTCCAAAAGAAATAGCTATTTCTGATTCTTCTCCAATTAGGTCATTAATCAATTGATTTTGTCGGTCAAGTATGATTTTATATTCGTCTTCATTGTCAGCGTACCTTTTTGATTCAGGTAGGCTGTCAATTCTAAACCATCTATCAGGATATAACCATTTCAATTCGTGATTGATTGGAAAAGATTCTGGATATTCCTTATTCCAATAGTCTATGAATTCCCTTTCAGTCATTTTTTTATATGCTAGAACGGTTTGTGTATGAAAATTAGTGAGCAATAAGATACTAAATTTCGAGAATATCACAGAGCTGAATTTTTATATTTTGTTTTTAATTAATTCATTCATAAAAACCAAATTTTTAAAATATTTCCCTTGCGGGTAATCTAACGATTTGGCGGTTTTGGTAAATCGCACTGAACTTTCCTAAACTACCTAAGGCCCTATTTGCTATATACATCTTAAGTTAGCCTTTCGTTATTTTAATCCCAAGGTCCATTTATCGTTACATTTTTTACTTTTCCGTCTTTATCAATTTTGTATAATCCACCTGCACAGCCAAACCAAATATTTTCTTCTTTGTCTTTCAAAATATCCATTATCGAAGCAGGAACTTTATAGTTTATGAATTCGCTGTTGTTGTATTTGTATGCACCATTACTAATTGTACTAATCCATAAATCGTTAGAGAAGTCTTTGTAAATTGTATAAACATCACTTTCGCTTAATCCGTCAATTTTCGGAAAATGAATGATTTTTTTACCATCATATTTATTCAATCCGCCTTTTCCATATCGTTTATTGGTTTCCACATTATCCTTTTCCGCTACTCTTGTTCCAATCCAAATATTACCTTCTTTATCTTCCACAATGGATTGAACATTGTTTGAGTTTAAGCCTTCTTTTGTAGTTAAATGAACAAAGGAATCTCCATCAAACTTACTTGCTCCATATCCATCTCTTCCGAACCAAATGTTTCCAGTTAAATCTTCTGTTATAGAGGTTACCCAATCTTTAGTATCAGGGTTGATTTGAGTTTCCACTTTAGGATAAGGAATTGGAAATTTTTCAAATTGAGTTCCGTCAAACTTGCAAACACCACCCCAAGTCCCAATCCAAAAGTTTCCTTTACTGTCGATAAATAGATTGCTTATCATATCGTTACAAAGTCCATCTTTTGCTGAGTAATTTGTATATGTTTTTCCATTAAACATAGATAGACCAGCACCTGTTCCAAACCATAAATTTCCTGAATTATCTTCAATTATATCTACAATTCGATTACTTGGTAATCCATCATTAGTGGTCAAATAAACTAATTTGTTTCCGTTATATTTTGCTACTCCTTTTTCTAAAGTTTGAAACCAAAAATTCCCTTTAGAGTCTTGAAATACTCCAACATATTCTCCAATTTGTGAATCTACTTTTTTTAGTAGCTTGTTAATAGCGTTATCATTTTCCTTATTTGAGTTAGATTGCCCTCTGCAAGAAGTTATAAAAGAGATAACTAAAACTAATAAAAAGAGTTTTGAAAATAAATATGATTGTTTCATTTGTTTTTTCAAACGTAAGTCAAATAGATAGTTTTTTGGCTTTATCAAATGTAAAATTGTGTCAATAAAGTGTAAAATTTCTTTTTATCTTCAAGTGTTTTTCATAATGAAGGCTAACGGTTTGGCTAAGCTGCGTTTTAATGCAGTTTAGGTGTTGTGCCTG
>JABSPN010000555.1 GCA_013214425.1 Flavobacteriaceae bacterium
AAGAAACAGGTATGACAGGTGCGATGGGATTAAAAGGTGGTTTGCTTACAGGTGATATTTTATTAAACCTTGATACTGAAGAAGACAATGAAATTGGAGTTGGTTGTGCTGGAGGAATAGATGTAACAGCCACAAAGACTTATAATCAAGAAGCTACTCCAGAGAGCACAAAAGCCTATAAGATTACAGTAAACGGTTTAAATGGTGGTCATTCTGGAATGGATATTATTAAAGGATTGGGTAATGCTAATGTGTTCATGAATAGATTATTATTTGATTCTTTTGAAAATTTTGGATTGAGAATTTCAAGCATTAATGGGGGAAGTCTACGAAATGCTATCCCAAGAGAAAGTTTTGCTATTGTTGTGATTGATCACCTACATCAGGAGGTATTTGAGTTGCAAATGAACTTAGCTATTCAGGCAATTAAAAAGGAATACGCTACTCTTGAGGAAGAATTATCCATTACCATTGAACCAACTGATGCTCCTGAAAAGGTTATGGAACTTGGTGTTCAGGAAGGAATGATCAAATCTATTTACGCGGCTCATAATGGCGTGTATAGAATGAGCCCTGATATACTTGATTTGGTTGAAACTTCTAATAATATTGCAAGAGTATTAGTAGATGATGGCCATATCAAAATAGGATGTTTAACAAGATCTTCAGTAGAATCAGGAAAAATAGATTTAGCCAATAAATTGAGAGCCACGTTTGAATTATCAGGATTTGAAGTTGAGTTTTCTGGAAATTATCCAGGATGGACTCCCAATATGAATTCCTCTATTTTAAAAGTAATGAAGGAGCTTTATATTAAGATTAATGGAGAAGAACCACATGTAGCTGCTTGTCATGCTGGATTAGAATGTGGAATTTTAGGTACTAATTATCCAGATATGGAAATGATTTCATTTGGACCTACAATTAAAGGAGCTCACTCTCCAGATGAAAGAGCCAGTATTTCCTCAGCTAAAAAGTATTGGAACTATGTGTTGGAAATTCTTAAAGAGATTCCTGTGAAATAATAAGAGATACTATTGGGTATAAAAAAGAGACTTCATATTGAAGTCTCTTTTAACTTTTTATAATAAAGTGTCTTATTGATTTACGATTTCCAGAATGAATACAAGATCAGTATTAGGTGGGATAACAACTTTTCCGGATCTTGGGTCAACACTTCCTTGCGCTCCGTATCCTAATTCAGAAGGAATAAACACAGTGATGTTATCACCCTTGTCCATCGATAATAATGCTTCTCTAAATCCAGAGATTAATCTAGCTTCTTGAGAATAAGTCATTGGGTATGGTGCGTATTTTTTTCGTTGCTTATTTAACTCGTACTCAGGGTCAACCTTAGCAGCTATTGGATCAGTATTCGTGTCAAATAAACTTCCATCTTCAAAGAAACCTGCATAGTTAACAAGTACACGGTCACCAGTTTTTGGCTTACCTCCATTTCCTTTTTCGTTGGTGTATACTTTAATTCCTGACGGGAATGTTTTCGCTTTAGCCTTTAATGTTTCAAATGTTTTAGCATACTCATCATGGTGTACTTTCATTTTAGCCATCTTTTCCAGACGTTCCTTTTCGATACGTTGCTTTTCTTCTTCAGCTTTTCTGTTTAATTCATCAACTCCATCTTTAAAAGATTTAAATGCTTTAAACTTTTTAGCTGCTTTTCCTTTTCTGATGATGTTCACTTCTTTCATGATATCATCTTGAGTAATTGTATTTACTACATCCATTCCTTCTATAACATGACCAAAAACAGCATGTTTACTTCCAGAAGGTTTTAGTTGTCCGTTAATATAAGCATCTAAGTTAGGAGTAGCTCTGTGCGTGATAAAGAACTGACTTCCGTTGGTATTCGGTCCAGAATTAGCCATAGAGAGAATTCCAGCTTTGTCATGAACT
>JABSPN010000556.1 GCA_013214425.1 Flavobacteriaceae bacterium
TAATTCCATTAAGAGGGATTGCTGATTTAAATTCTTTATGATCTACCAATAATAACTGAATATCAGCTTCATTAGATGCTGATTCAAGCTCAACCAATTCAACATTTGATATAAAGTCTGGCAGTTTATCAATATTAGGTTCAACAGCAATAACTGTTCCTGAATGTAATCCAGCTATTTTCTTAGTAATTTCTAATGCAGGACTTTCACGTAAGTCATCAATATCCGGCTTAAATGACAACCCATAACAAGCAATCGTTATATCCTTTGCCGTTTTATTTGAATTAGCTTGTAGAAAATCAGCAACAGCCATTTTTACTTTATTAATAACCCATTCAGGTTTACTATCATTCACTTTGCGTGCAGTATGAATAATCTGGGCATATTCTGGCGTTTTAGAGACAATAAACCAAGGGTCAACCGCTATACAATGACCTCCCACACCAGGACCAGGTTGTAAAATATTAATACGCGGATGACGATTAGCTAAAGATATTAATTCCCAAACATCAATATCTAATTTATCACAAATCATTGACAGTTCATTTGCAAACGCAATTTGTACATCACGGCAGCTATTTTCTGTTAACTTTGCCATTTCTGCTGTACGAGCGTTAGTTATTACACAATCGCCTTGCACAAAAATTTTGTATAGTTCAACAGAACGCTTAGAACAGCGTTGTGACATACCACCAATAACTCGGTCATTTTCAACTAATTCACGTACAACATGACCAGGTAAAACTCGTTCGGGACAATGCGCTATATTAACATCCGAATTTTCACCATTTTGTTGTGGGAATGATAAATCGGGGCGAATCTCAGCAAGCCAATCCGCCATCTGCTCAGTTGTACCTACAGGAGATGTTGACTCGAGTATTACCAAGTCCCCCTTTTTCAATACAGGTGCGATAGCTTTACTTGCAGCTTCGATATAACATAAATCAGGTTCAGGAACCTCACTGTCAGGACATGGTTTAAATGGCGTCGGTACAGCAATTAAAAACGCATCCGCAGGTTCAGGACTTTTTACCGCTTTTAAGTAACCTTCTGTTACCGCAGCGTGAACAATCATATCAAGTTCAGGTTCTACAATATGAATTTTACCGCGGTTAATAGTATCTACTACATGTTGGCTCACATCGACACCGATAACTTTTTTCTTACGCGATGCAAACATAGCGGCAGTTGGTAGACCGATATAGCCTAATCCTATCACTGAAATCGTTTCAAAAGACATTTTCAACCTTAATTTTATTTAGCTAATTGATTTAAAATTCTTGTACATGCTTCACCGTCACCATAAGGATTGTGGGAAAAACTCATTTTCTGGTATGCGTCAGTATCAGTTAGTAATACATTCAATTCCGTTACAATTTTATCGCTATCTGTGCCCACTAATTTAACAGTACCCGCAGTAACAGCTTCTGGACGCTCAGTAGTATCACGCATGACCAATACCGGCTTACCTAAAGATGGCGCTTCTTCTTGAATACCTCCAGAATCACTGAGGATGATATGCGCACGATTCATTAAGTAAATAAACGATAAATACTGCTGAGGTTCAATTAGGAAAATATTTTCAATTCCATCGAGAATCCGGTTAACCGGCTCACGTACATTAGGATTTAAATGCATTGGATATAAAATTTGTACTTCTGGATGCTGTTTTGCCGTTTCAACTAACGCCTGACAAATACGCTCAAAACCGCCACCAAAACTCTCACGGCGATGTCCAGTGACCAGTATTAAATTTTTGTTATGATCTAAAAACATGAAAAAACCCCAACTATGTCAAAAAGCCGGCTTATCGGGAAAAACCAGCGGCCTTCTTTAGTTGGCCCATTCTGACTATATTAAAAAAAATAAGCCAATTGGACAATAAAATGACCGACTTTC
>JABSPN010000557.1 GCA_013214425.1 Flavobacteriaceae bacterium
ACAGCTTCAGAAGTTCGTTCTACTTTTTGATAGGTGGGTTCTAAAGAATCATTCAAATAATAAATTCCTAAAGTAACGACAACAACCAGTATCGGATAGATAAATTTCCTGTTCATTAATCCAAGTCTTCTAAAATTTCTTTTGCTTTGGTGTAGTTAAAATTAATTGAATCACTTGCAATCTTCTTTAAAACATCAGTCATAGCCGTTTTATTTTTGACTTTCATATGTGCTAAGGCTTCAAACCAAAGTCCTTTAGAACTATCAATATGATCGGAAGTAGATAGTTTTTTAAACTCTTGAATCGCTTCATCGTATTTTTCGAGATTTAAATAGGCCATCCCAGAATATAAATAAACATTAGGTGCTACTTCTTTACTATTGTTAACATACTCCTTCACGAAACCTATAGTTTTACTAAAATCTTTATTCTGAAATGACGTCGCAATTTGTCCAACTTTATTGGCAGCCCCTTCTCTAGACACTAATGAAGGCATGTCTCCAGTAGAATAATAACTATCGTATAAATTGTTGTTACTTGTTGCAATCAAATATCCTGATAAGAATACCATTAATCCTATTACTGAAGCAGCAATAAATCTTGGAAACTTTCTTTTTTTAGTTTTTTCATACTCTACTTCAGCGCTTTCCAAAGCCATTTTAATTTTCATAGCCTGATCGCTTCTGAAAAATTCTTTAAGCTCTTTCGTATCCGCTGAAGGCGAAACTTGATTCCATCCCTCTGTATCAAAATGAATAAAAAGTTCTTTCATAAACTTTACTTCTTCTGCCAACTCAGGGTCATCTTTCATTTTTTGTTCAAACAAAAATGTCTCTTCAGGAGATAGTTTCCCCTTAACATATTGTTCTATATAATGATCTCTATTGTCTCCTTCTAAAAGCATAACTCTTTGAATCGATTATCTTTTTTAATTAAATCGGTTAAGCGTTTTTTACACTTAAATACTCTTTGGAATGCGGCGTTTTCGCTAGCATATCCAAATTGTTGTACAATCTCTTTATAGCTCACTTTTTTAAAGTAAGCACCCAACAGTTTCATGCAATTTTCAGAAAGCTCGGCTATTTTTTCTTCAAACAATTCCCAGCGTTCTTGTTCTAATATAGACCTACCATTTTCTTCTTCTTCGCTTAAGAGTTCCAACACCCCATCATTTCTTACCTGCTTTTTTCGTTTATTTAATTCCCGTCTCCATAAATTTTTACACGCCGTAAATAAATAAGCCTCAAAAGAACTCTTAACTTCAAATTTTTTGACTTTGGCTCTGGCGGTTAGTTGATACAATACTAACTGAAAGATCTCCTGAGCATCTTCGTAAGTACCGTTATTCTTTGTTATAAAGCTTGCTGTTTTAGAAAAGTAATTCTTATAAATTTCTAAGATCACTCGTTCATTCCCATCACATAAAGCCTCAATGTAGGTATTGGAATTAGACTCACTCATTAAAAAAAAACAATATTAGGGGTAAGGTTTTCATATTCTTTGAACTTAGAGGTAAAAATAATACATTTGTCGAACTTAATTTAATTTTTAACAACTATGAAAAATGTTTTTTTAGCCTTAATGGCAATCGTAGCTTTATCAAGCTTTACTAACAACAAATCAATTGAAACTCAAAAAGATTATGAAATTTCTATTGAATTTAATGAGTATATTTCTTTTTACAACATAACTATAAATTGGAAACGTGAGATTACAGAAGCTCAAAAAGAAGCTGTAAGAGCAGATATTAACAACCATATTACTATGTCTACTATAAACTATGTAGGTTATGTGGCAAATTATAGTAATATTGAAACTTGGACTTTTTCTGTAAATGGACATCCAGGATCAAATCAAGTTGAATAGGTTATAAATGAAGCAGTTGAT
>JABSPN010000558.1 GCA_013214425.1 Flavobacteriaceae bacterium
CTACCACTTCACTTTTCGATTTAACATACTATGTTCTCCAAGTCTTATTGAAATATCCCAATGAAACATGCCAACTGTCACATGTGAAACATCAATAACATCTCGATTTTGATGGCTCATTTTTAGGTTTTAATCATGACCATCTTTGTTGTTATACGTGTTATCACCTTTATGTCTAATAGCCCGCATATGGACGATTTATCCCAAGATCAAAAAAGCCTCCAACTAGGTGGCATGATCGACTACAATTTTTATTTGTTAGGAATGCGGTAAATATTCCAGTGCTTTTTTATAACTGGTCGTAATGTGCACCTTACCGATAGATAATGCTGGTGATGAAACAATTAAATCAAGCATTTTTTGAATATGGGAATTTGTAATTTTACTTTTTAAATGTTTCGCAATTTTACGTATTCGAGCATCAGGTTTTCGCGATGAAAGCGCTGATACAAACTCTGAATCAGATAATAATCGGACGAATTCTACAACTTCATTTTCAGTAAACGATTCAATAAAGCCTTTATAATAAGGTGACGCTTGCTCATCAACCCCATCACGATAGCATAAACCATTACCTATAAAACATATCGAAACAACCTTTACCCACATCCTTCTAGCTGCTCGAGGTATAATTTTGTTATTCGGTAAAGACGACTCGATATCTTTTGCGTGCGGATACTCATTATAAAAATTATTACTGCTATTGTGAGCGCTAAATAGGTTTTCTAATTTTTCAATTAATTCACCAGCTAAACTGTCTTCATCTTTATATGACAGTCCATCGACGACTTCTAAAAATTTTTGAGATGCATTTTTCCTTTCGACTTCCGCATTCTTTCTGAACGTGCCAAATCGAGCTCCGATTTCATACTTTCGATCTTCTGATGCAACGCTCCATATATGTGGCACAACACCAGTTATATTATCTTTGGTTTCTTTAGTCGTCTTATTATGAATAAACATACCAAAAATAGTCCAAAGAAAATCATCAACTCTTTCAAGTGGTTGCTTAGCCAACTCCCTGCCAATTAACGCATAATCATCAGAAGGAATTACTTCTGTTCGAATATTTGTTAATAATTTTTGAATTTCAATAAGTGAATGATCAGGCTTTGCTGTTACTGCATGCTTCAAACAGACACTTAGCCATGCAATCATTTCATGACCATCAATTTCCGAATCATTCGGGTGAGCAGCACTAGCGTGATTTCTCATATAATTAACATTGCTTAAGCGCTGATAATTAATATCATTTAATATGCCGATTCTTCGACATATGTCTAACAAATCATGCTCACTAACTAAAGATATTTCATCTGGCTTAGTCAGATTTTTATAGCGAGAACCCACTTTTTCAGCTATAGAATAAAAATATTGAAGATCGAAGTTAATTACAAAGTCTCTTAAAGCTCGTATTGTTTCATTCCACAAATAATTTAACGCACCGTCAAATAAACCTACAGAAATAGCTATAGTAAACTTAGACATATAATACGACTGTTGTCGCTTATCTATTGGAATAATTTCGAGGGCTTCATGCAAAGCATTAATCACTTTTTTCCGCTCTTGAATTGGAGCGACGACATTAGATACAGGTAGTCCAACCTCAACTAAATAATTTTCTAATTGTTCATGTAGTTCACCGATAGGTTGAACTAATTCACCCACTCTTTGTAACCTAATCAAATCACTATTCACAATTACCCCCTTAAAGAACCTAATATTTATAGAGTTCAACGTCTCGATTACCTTACTCAACAGAAACTAACCAAGTAAAAATAAGATTAACGTAACATAACAACCACCTACAATATGGATATTAACATTTACATTCAAGGAGATACGACACAAAATCAAAAAATAGCAACAATATTTGGATATA
>JABSPN010000559.1 GCA_013214425.1 Flavobacteriaceae bacterium
GCGCGCCGAGAGCAAAGACGTCTGTTACTGGGTCCTTTTTACCGTTCTTCTCGATTTGTTCTGGCGCCATAAAACCGGGAGTTCATTTTATGGCACCGTGCATGTTTTGTGTTTTGAGAAGTGTTTTTCTTACTTTTATATAACGCCAGGACAACGAAAACTACCAATTACTAAAAAAAATAGTAATTACTAAATTATTTAGTAATTGGTAGTAATTGAACGTATACGCCTCACAAGAATCCTCAAGAAACACCTATTTTAATAGTGAAAATAACCCCTATTGCAGCCCGCAGAAGCCTCAATAGTGGTTTTTTTCACTGTTAAGCTGTGTGTCTTACTCTTAAGAAAAAGGGGTGGTGTGGCTCATGACTTTTTTATTAAGTGGTACTGAAAGTAGTACCACTACACAATCAAATCCAAACAACGCATACAAAATGGCACTTTAAAGGCTCTGTTCGAGTCCTACAATAAGAATCGTCTAGCATTTGTTTAAATATCAGGTACAAAAAAGCCACTCTGAAATGAGTGGCTTTTGATACATAGGTCAACTAATTTACATTATCCAAAATTGGATGATGTAAATTAAGCTTGCTAGGCTAAATCTGATTTTTATATCAAATTCGATCATGCTGATTTCTCCGCCACTTAATGAATAAAGTGGTTAAAAGAAAGATGAATATACCTTTTGGGGTTGAAAATCCAATCGGAAAAACATATAGTCAATTTGAAAATCACTTGTCATCTTTCGATTAACCTCTCTAGAGATGACTTTCAAGATGCCTCAAATATCTTCTAAATATTTGATGCTTTTTTTTACGTAAAATCAAAGCAAGTCACAGGATGCCGTGGTTTTAGCTTTAATGCAAGCACTAAAAACTACGATATTTAGTGAAAAAAGCTATCAATTCAGATTGTTAGTAACAAATTACTAAGTAGCGCGTTGATTTTTTAGACTTTTAAGAAAGACAACGGTTATTTTTATCTTTTTTATGCTTAGAAAACAAATACTAGCTACGCTAAATAGCTTAGAAAATAACGCATGAGCTGTTTTCAGTGGTAGAAAAATAAGTCGTGACTTTTTCGATGTAAATAATTTTAAAAAAAACATCACTCGTCATTAAAAACAAAGAGTTAAGCGGTTAAAACCTTTGTTTTTAATCATAAATATTTCGGGAAGATAGTGCTATCTTTTGCTTTTTTAGATCGCAATATAGCTATATTATTTTTAATCGATAAAATGACTGGTGATAAATTTCCCACATGAAAATGACAGGTTTGATATTAAATTTTTCGGGCGGAAAACGCTTGTTTTTTATACATAACGTCGTTTTTTTGTGAAAAAGTGCGTTTAATTAGGTAACAAACACTACTATTTATCTATATTTCGATCTCATTCTGATTTACAGAATACAAAGCGGTGATAAGTTTCCCCGAAAAATGACAGGTTTTCTTTTCGCTCGTTTAAATAGCTTATATATCAGAGTATTTATTCTTAGATATAAAATAAGTCTTCATAATAAAGCTCAGTGAAACTGCCACCAATCCTTATATTGATCACTAAACAATGAAACAACACCAATTTTTCGCCCTCAAAAAAACACACATATAATAACGCTCTGTCAGTGCTCTTGTAAGGATCAAATACAAACTTAGGTAATGGGTTCAGAATGGACGAAATAGTCTTTATATTGCGTTTGGTGTGGTCTATCCGTAACGATATTTAGTTACACAAGATTAATCATTTGAGATAAAGAGTGGAAAATCCAAATCTTGGTTAGACATCTTTACCCAATGATCTTCTATCATTGTCTCAACGTAAAGATTTTTAAAAGGAATGCTTTCGAGTGTACCGAGCCAATTTTGACAATTAGCTCCGTTTTCT
>JABSPN010000056.1 GCA_013214425.1 Flavobacteriaceae bacterium
GTACGGTGCCAGCATCTACGGCCTCTGGTCGTGCTGTTGTATCTCTCATCACCAAAACTGGCTTCCCTAAACTTGGAGCTTCTTCCTGAACTCCTCCACTATCAGTGATAATCAAGTGAGATTTTTCCATAAGCCAAACAAAGGCTGGGTATGAGAGGGGTTTGATTAGTTTAATATTGTCAATTCCGTCAAGATATTCATAAACTGGTTTCTGAACGTTCGGATTTAAATGAACCGGGTAAACGATTTCAGTATCTGGATGATCGTTAGCAATCGTTTGTAAGGCTTTACAGATATTGATAAATCCTTGTCCGTGATTCTCACGTCTATGCCCAGTAACTAAAATGGTTTTTTTGCTAAAGTCTAAGCTTGTCTTCAAAGACTCTATTTCTGAATCGGTATAATCTGCTCTTTTTAATTTTTCTGAGCTAAACATCAACGCATCAATCACTGTGTTTCCAGTAATTAGAATATTGTCTTTATTCACATTCTCATTCATCAAATTATCATGAGACGTTTGGGTTGGAGAAAAATGATAGTCTGAAATCACACCTGCTACTCTTCTATTCATCTCTTCAGGAAAAGGTGATCTCATATTGAAGGTTCTTAATCCTGCCTCTACATGGCATACTTTTGCTCCTGAATAAAAGGCTGCAATACTTGATGCCATAGTGGTAGAAGTATCTCCGTGAACATAAACATAGTCTGGTTGAAACGCTTCAAAAATTGGTTTCAAATTGGTAATAATATCTGCTGTTAATCCGTAAAGATTCTGATTCGGCTTCATTAAATCTAGATCATAATCAGGAGTAATTTCAAAAAATTCCAATACCTGATCCAACATTTCTCTGTGCTGAGCTGTAATACAAACTTTCGTATCAAAGGTATCCTGGTGCTTCTGAAACTCCTTTACTAACGGAGCCATTTTTATGGCCTCTGGTCTAGTACCAAAAATAATGAGGTTTTTCTTCATTAAAATGTGCTTCTAATTTGAGTCCCACAAATGTATAAAAATTAGGTTAGGATTGGGTTAAATTATGGTTTTAAAAGCGTTATGATACCCAGTCAAATATTATACACTAAGGTTATTGAAAATCATTGTGTGCTAAAGGTGTTCCTTTTGCTAAATTTTTATTGGCTGCCTTTCCTAAAACTTCGTTTAAATGTTTTGGAGCTAATCCATGATTCGGTCTTACAGATCTGATATTCTTTTCGGTAAGGATTTCCCCTTCTTTAATATCTTCGGAAACAAATAGTGATCTAGAAAAAGTACGGCTACTGTTCTTGGCTTCTGTTAACTCATAATCTACTTTACCTAACATGCTTTCTGCTGTTCTAACGGCATCTGCCATGGCTTTAAACTCTTGCTCATCTAAAGAAAAGTGTGCGTCTGGACCTCCAATTGACTTATCTAAAATCAAATGCTTCTCGATTACTCTAGCTCCTAAAGCAACAGCCACTATTGGTGCTTCAATTCCTAAGGTATGGTCTGAAAGACCTGCTTTTACTTGAAATCTTTCGGCAATATCCGGTATGGTTAACAAATTAGCATCTTCAGGTTTGGCTGGGTATTGTGACGTACATTTTAGGATCGTAATATCATGATTCCCTTGATCTTTACATGTTTGGATAGCCAATTCTATATCTTCTATAGTTGCTATACCGGTTGAAATAATTATGGGTTTCCTTTTAGAGGCTACATACTCGATTAGGGGGATATCAGTAATCTCAAACGAGGCTATTTTATAAATTGGGGTGTCGAGTTCTTCTAAAAAATCTACTGCTGTACGATCAAATGGAGAAGAAAAACACACTAAGCCTTCTGCTTTGGCAACATCAAATAATTCCTGATGCCATTCCCAAGGCGTGTAGGCCTCCTGATACAAATCGTAAAGATAGCGACCATCCCATGCTGTACCTTGATCGATTTTAAAATACTCATTTTTTACATCAAGCGTAATGGTATCAGCAGTATAGGTTTGCAATTTAATTGCATCTGCTCCCGCTCGTTTAGCCGCTTTAATTGTTTCTATAGCAACCTTTATATCGCCTTGATGATTTGCCGATAATTCGGCAATGATAAAACAGTGATCTAAATTAATTCCTTTCATATTGATTCCAACTGATATACAAAACTTTTACATCCTTTTACTTCTTCATTTCTCAAAAACGTATACCCCGCCTTTTTAAAAGAATGGATTGATGCTGTATTTTCTTTTTTGATATAAGCAAAAATAGGCAACCTATGGCTTTTGAAATAATATCTGGCCGATTCTCTTAGCATATGACCTGCCAAATCTTTTCCTCGATGTTCTTGAGCAATCGAAATTCCTAGAACGGCATGGTCTTCTTCTATTGTGTATCTGATGAGTCCTATGTCATTGTTATTTTGAACTGCTATAAAGAATAACTGATTCTTATCGTCTAGCTTAGATTCAAACCACTCTTTATGCGACATAAAGTCAATTTCTTCTGAGTTGTATGAGTTCGATCGAACCACTTCATCATTTGCCCAATCAAACAACAACTTTGTGTCTGCTAAATTCGCTTCTCTAAAGGTTACTGGTAATAACAGGTTAAGAAAGCGTTGCTTTATTTTTCCATCAAATAGTTTGGCCTGTTTTTGCATCATTTCTGAATGATCTGAAACTGCCAAAATTTCCGAGATTTTTGTCTTGAAATCCTCTGTTGTATAGCCTGAAAAATCTCCTCCAGAAAACACGACATCTTGTTCTGTAAAAGAGGTGTAAATTCCTTTTTGATTTTCGACAAAATAACCTGAAAGTACTGGCATTTTTATACAACACAATTCATATAAAACAGTGCTTGAAGGGGCAATAGCAAACTCACAGGATTGCATTAAATCAACCATTTTTTGCTCATCTATATTCTGATGTAATGTAATTTTTGAATGCGCTTTTTTTAATTCGAACAGTTCTTCATGTTGATAGGCCCCGCCGAGTACAATATGTATGTTTTTTATTTGATCAAAACCAAGTAACGCCTGAACAGCCAATAAAGACAGATCGTATTGATCTGCGCCACCAAAACATACAAAAACACTATTGATCCTAAAAATCTTTCTTGATCCTTTGGCCGCTTCCAAAAATTTTGGTCTTAAAATTCCGTATTTAGTGCCTAAAGCAAAGGTTGTTTTATTTTTTGTTTTATACCGTTCTGGAGTATAGCCTAGGGCATGATTCACAACAATATCGGCAGACATGATTTCTCGCGCCAAGTCGTCTACATATAGTAAGAAAAATCCTAAGGATTTGATTTTTTTTTGGTATTCGCTTACAAACTGATAGCCGTCGGCAATAATACTATATTCTTCTGAGGAAAAAGCATTCGCCAACCAATCAGGCTCTTCTTCTAAAGTAATTTTATTTGGGATGACCTCTACGACGTATTCTTCAGGAAAAACTTGTAAAGCAGAATCTTCTCGAGTCACCAACACCACATCAAATGTCTCTTTGTACATTTCATACAAAGCAAATATTCGGTATAGATGCCCAAGTCCAACCGAAGCATTTCCATCTGCTCTACAGAGTATCTTTTTCATTGTTGCTTAATCTTAATATTTTCAAATGACAATTAGTTTTCTTAAAATGAATCACATAACCATCATAATAATCTATTTGTTTCTCAAGATCTCCAATAAATTCATGATCTTGATTCTCACCTAAATAACAAAGAAGCACAAATCGACCTCGATCTAAAAGATAACCATCTTCATTATAAATTGCTATTAAAGCGCTATTTCTATGTAGGTTTACACTCTTCACATGAAACCACATTTCTTTACCTCTATTATCAATCATGAAGGCTTCCTTTGGAAGCTCGACTATTTCAGGTTCTTTATAAGGTTTCTGCTCAAAACAAGACACGAATATGATAAAAACTCCAATCATAATGCAAAGCCTATTGTTTGAAATTTTCATTCGTTTCTTGTTCTTATTTATTAATCATCAAATTATATTTCAATTCTGCCAGTTTCCAATCGGTTGCTGTGTCGATATCCTGAGCTTCTAATTCAGAAATAATAAGGGTTCCTGAGTTTTTGGTAAAGAATTTTTTATCCTGAAGAAAAGCCTGGGTTTTTAACCAATAAAACTGTCCTGAATCATGGTAACATAGTTCTAAATCTTGTGAACGTGTTAATTCATGTTTTGGATTGATCATGGAAACTTTACCTTTAGTGATTCTTAAGCCTCTTTGAATCGGATAAGAAAACTCTAATACAGGAAACACACTATCGTAGTTTCCTTCAGTATATACAGAGAGACTTTCTTGTAATTTTTCAGGAGTAACAAATGGTGCTGTGGGTAATAGACAGCAAATCGTATCAAAGGATTGCTTTAATTCTTGATATGAAGCCAATACTTCTGTCACTACATCGGCTAATGTTGCAAAATCGTCTGCATTTTTTTCAGATCTAAAAAACGGGACTTTGGCACCATATTCTTTGGCTATAGTTGCAATTTTTTCATCATCTGTTGAGACCATCACCTCATCAAATAAACCAGAACTTACAGCCGCTTCTATGGAATAAGTTATGATCGGTTTTCCTGAAAATAGTTTGCTATTTTTATCTGGAATGCGTTTGCTTCCGCCTCTAGCAGGTATGATGGCAAGTCTAGCCATTCACAAATGAAATTACTTGATCAATAACAAAATCTTGTTCCTCATTGGTCAAGGTTGGATACATCGGCAAACTTATACAATGCGCATAATACTGTTCTGAATGCGATAAATCAGCTCCTTGATAGCCTATTTCTTTGTAATAGGGTAAAGTATGAACTGGAATATAATGAATTTGCGCATAAATTTGCTGATTCCTCAAATGATCATACAATCTTTTGCGATCTTCTACCTCAACAACAAATAAATGATGAGCATTGTACATGCCTTCTGGTAAAGATTGATACTTTACTCTTCCTTCAAAGGCTTCTTTATATCGATTCGCTATTTCGTTACGTCTTTGTACGCCTTCATTATTCTTCGCTAATTGGGTAATTCCTAATGTTGATTGAATATCGGAAAGACGGTAATTAAAGCCTAGGGTTTGCATCTCATAAAACCAGCCTCCATGATTTTCGCTCATGTTATTTTTGGTAATTCCATGAGTTCTCAATAACATCAATTTGTTATATAATGCTTCGGAATTGGTAGTGATCATTCCTCCTTCTCCACAAGCGATATGTTTTACAGGGTGGAAAGAAAAGATGCCCATTTCGGCATAGACTCCATTTCCACATTTTTGTTGCACTCCTTTACTATCGGTAAAATAACCTCCTGGCGCATGGCAGGCATCTTCAATTATCCATAAATCGTGGGCTAACGCTACGGCTCTATAAGCTTCCAAGTCAACTGGCAATCCGGCGAAATCAACCGGTATGATTCCTTTAAAAAACCCTTTTGGTTTGCTTTCTATCAATTGTTTGACACTTTCAAGGGATAGTAAATAGGTGTCTGGGTCGATATCAGCGAACCAAACTTCTCCACCAGCATAGCGAACACAATTCGCTGAAGCTGCAAAAGTGATGGGTGTGGTAATCACTCGGTCTCCGGGTTGCATATCTAATGCTAAAACAGCGAGGTGTAAACCACAAGTAGCATTGGTTACTGCTACTGCATATTGCGCTCCTACATACTCTGCAAATTTATCTTCAAACTCTTTAACTTTTGGTCCTTGAGTCAGATAATCTGCTTGAAGTGTTTCCACTACGGCATCAATATCGTTTTGATCTATGTGCTGTCTTCCGTAGGGTATGGCTTTCATTATAGTGTAAATGTTGGATCAACGTGAATTTTGATCTGTTCTCTTAAACTTTCAATAGATTCCCATTCTGAATTATCTCCAGAATTATAACTGAATCCTTCTGGAACTTTCTTAGCATCAAAATGCTTTACAAAATCGTCTAAATCGAAATTTGGATGTTGCGGTAGAATCGCATAATATTTTCCTAAATCCCAGGTATTAAATGAATCTGAAACTGTAATCATTTCTTCATGTAATTTCTCTCCTGGTCTAATTCCAATAACTTCTTGCTTACATTCAGGAGCGATTGCTGTGGCGACATCAGTAATTTTGTATGATGGTATTTTTGGAACAAAAATTTCTCCGCCCCAGGCGCTTCCCAAAGCACTCATTACCATTTCTACTCCGTCTTCCAGAGAAATATTGAAACGTGTCATACGTTCATCTGTGATTGGCAAAACTCCTTCTTTTCTTTTATTCAAGAAAAATGGCATAACAGATCCGTTAGATCCCATGACATTTCCGTAGCGAACAACAGAAAAGTCAATATCTCTTTTTCCTCTAATATTATTAGCAGCCACAAAAAGTTTATCTGACGCTAACTTGGTTGCTCCATATAGATTGATGGGTGCTGCTGCTTTATCGGTAGATAAGGCCACTACTTTTTTTACTCCTGATTCTAAGGCTGCATCAATCACATTTTCTGCCCCTAAAATATTGGTCTTAACGCACTCCATCGGATTGTACTCTGCAATTGGAACATGTTTCATCGCTGCTGCATGAATTACATAGTCTATTCCTTCAAAGGCTCTGAATAAACGTCGTCTGTCTCTTACATCTCCAACAAAATATCGGATGGCTTTGTATTGGTGAGCTGGATACTCCATAGCCATTTGAAAATGTTTTTGTTCGTCTCTGGATAAAATCACCAATCGTTTTACTTCTGGATAACGCTCTAGAATTGTTTTGGTGAACGCTTTACCAAAGGATCCTGTTCCTCCGGTTATTAATACTGATTTTCCATTTAAATCTATACTCATTCGTGTGTTGACGCTTATTGTAATTTCAGCAAATTTATGAAAATAATAGTTGTTGGAGTTTAAAGAAAAAATTAAAAAATAAAACCGCCATTAGCTTTTTCTCGAAAGCACTGTTGAAAACGTCTCAATTCAGAAAAAGTAATGTGATATTAATTCTGTTGATTTAATTTTACTTCTCTTTCTAACACTATTAACTAATACATGTTCTAATGAATCGATTTTATACTAAGACTTCATTACTCGTTTGCTTTCTAGTCTCTACACTGGTAACAGCTCAAAAAACAGAAAACTATTTTATTACTAAAAAGGAGAAATCATTGATGTGTATAGCAATAGTCAGGGAAATTCTTATACCAAATATAATTACAGGTTTAGCAGTGATTATGCCTTAACCAATCAGTTTTTATTCTATCATGACCAAGAAGGTGAATTACAAAAAATTGGTCAGGGGAAAATAACAGAGGCTTATTTATACGGAAGGCGATATTCCAATTTAAAAATTGGAAGCATGTTTGGTTTTAATCGCTTACATGAAATACTAATTGAATCTGAAGATTATATCCTTACACAATACTTCTCTACTTCACACTACTTGTATTTAGTTGATAAAAAGAACGAAAAGTTTGTCTACAAAAAAAACGAATCAAAAACAAACGCAAGGCAGATCAAAAACTATTTGATAAGGATATCGCTCCTTATTTTAAAGACTGTCAGCCTTTTTTAAATGCTATTCAGGAAAATATAAACACCCAAAGCTATGGACGCAATTTTTATGTGGTTCAAAATTTTATGATTGGCGGTATTTCTAATTATGATTGTAGAAATGAGTAAGCGTTTCGATTTATGTTATTTCTAATTCCCCTTTTGAAATAAACTAGTCAAGGAAATTATTTTTATGAAAGACACTCAATTTAGAGTGTCTTTTTACAATTATTCACACTCCTTTTATCTTTTTTTGACACTTCCTTACTTCACTCAAAATACTTTTACAAAACAAAATTTTAATCACAAAAATGAACGTTATGAAAAAAAGTATGTTATGTATGTTGATGGTAACAGACGATCAAAAGCTTTTATAAAAACGTATGAAAGCGGAACAAAAAGAAGTATTAATACACCCAATACTGAATCTCAAGTACTTGAAAGAAATTTATGGCATCATGTTGACGCTATTTATAGAGATGCTAGAGGAGAATTAGACTAAGTACTAATATGAGAGAGCGAACAGCTCCTTTACCTTATATAACTGGAGCTGGTGAAGATATAAATTGGGGAAATAATGGAAATTGGTTATGTGGTGACGTTTGGAATATCAGCTCAATGCATCCTAATAGTGTTATTGTAAAAATTGAAAATGATATTAGAACTAATACTGCTCATTAAGTATTAGGCATATTAATAGACAAAGACCGTGAATTAATTATTAATGATGATCTACCTTTAACTGTTTCAAGTTACTTAAAATTAGATGGTAAACTTGATCTAACTAGTGAGTCTCAATTAATTCTGAATTAGATATTACAAGCGGAGAGCTCATTGAAAGAAATCAGCGAGGAAAAACAGATGTTGATTCCTATAAATAATGGTCTTCGCCAGTAATTTTGATCAATCCTCCTGATATTAAAACCTCTTATTCTGTTCAGGATTTTTCAAATGTAAATAACCCAAAAAGTATTGTATTTACTTCCGGATATAATGGTACGCCTAAAAGTCCGATCTCAAATATTAACTTTTGGTTTTTTACTTAACAAAATCAACCTGACGATTATTCGAATTGGACTCAACTCTTTGAAACTGGAAGTCTGGAGCCAGAACAAGTGGATACCATTAAAGAGCCTGGAATAGGAATTACAAGTAATTCTCAGAATTATACTTTTGTTTGAAAGCCAAATAATGGAGCAATTAATCACACATTAGATGCTAAGAATTTATCGCTAATAGGGAATCCATACCCAAGTGCTTTAGATGCGGACCAATTTATACTTGATAATATTAATATTATTGATGAAAATGTTGATGTTATTGAGTCAGGTTCAACTTCAGGAGCTTTATATTTTTGGGAGCACTTTACGACGAATAGTTCACATATTTTAGCTGAATATGAAAGAGGTAAGTTATGCAACTTATAATCCAGCTGGAGCTACGATCGATATTCCAGATCCAGATGTATCGGCTAATGGTACTGTACTATTTTACCTCAGCGATTTATTCCAGTTGGACAAGGATTCTTTGTACAAGGAGGAGAAGTTGAAACTGTTGAATTTAATTATAACCAAAGAGTTTTTCAGAAGGAAAGCTACGGCAATTCAATTTATACATTTACTTTAGATCAAGACGGAACGGATGCTCCTTGAACGGTTACAATATCAGGAGAGGAAAATTCAAACATTTCTCCTTCGAAAGTTGGTATTGATCGAATTTATTTCAGATTTCCTATTCCTGAAGAACCTCAAAGACAATTATTGTTAGCCATGAAAGAAAACATGAGTTTTGAGGTAGATTATGGTTATGATACGAAGATGATCGAAACCAATCCTACTGATGCGAATTGGGTAATTGACAAAGATCCGTTTGTTATTCAAACAATAGGAACAATCCAGAATCAAACTACTACAATTCCAATATTGGTAAAAGCATCTGTTACGGGTAAGGCTACCTTTTTCAATTGAAGCTTTACAGGGAATTGATAACAATCCTGAAGTTTATTTTCTTAACCAAGAAACAATACTTACACCAATCTACCTGAAGAAGATGCTTCGCTTAAACTTGAGGAAGGAAATTACTACAACAATAGATATCATGTCGTATTCAAAAAAAGCCTCTACTTTAGAAAAGCCAAAACCCAATCAATTAATCGAAATTAAGGAAAAAAACGACTTTATAGCCTTCTATAATAATGGGATGATTACTATCTAGAATCAAACTAGTTTT
Source organism: Flavobacteriaceae bacterium (assembly GCA_013214425.1). Classification (GTDB taxonomy): domain Bacteria; phylum Bacteroidota; class Bacteroidia; order Flavobacteriales; family Flavobacteriaceae; genus DT-35. Next base: position 9,733 of record JABSPN010000056.1, read on the forward strand.
GATGCACGTCAGATTACTGTTCAAAATATGAATGGTCTATTCGTATTGCAAGATCATAATACTTATCTGAATACAAGAAGCATTCAAACACCAGCAACTATAGGTTCGGGAATTTATATGATAACGCTGAGCTATAATGGTCAACACATGACAAAGAAATTGCTTAATAATTAAAAAGAGTTGTTTTCACTTTGAGTCAGTAATTTTCTAACGGAGTTAATTACTTTTTTTATTAAAATTCATTTTCAGAGGTAAGATTCTTCAAGACCTTGAACTAGTGATGAAAATAATATACTAAACGTTTAAATAAACCAATAAAAATGAAATTAAAACTAACAATGTATTTATCAATACTAACAATAAGTATATGTTATTATGGTATTGGACAAAACATGTATGACTTGTCTGCGTGGCAAGTTGGTACAGGAAGTATTACTGATTTTAATATCTACGGAACCAATGATTCTAATGTGAGAGAGCTGGGATTAAATCATGTTGGTCAAGAAGTTGTACTGTGGAAGGGCTCTCCAAACACTGTTTCTAATGCTGATGGTGGGATTTATGCACATTATAATGATATTGATAACTCTAAAACATATCGTTTATCGGTTTGGATAAAAAAGACAAACTCTAACGATGGAACTACTTATTTTGGTTGTATTAGCTATACTAATGGGAATTATCAAACATTCAGGCTAGAAGGAACTCTAGATAATAATCCTTATTTCTGGTATGGTGACTTACCAGAATTAGATCACTGGTATTTATTAGTTGGATATGTTCATCCTCATGATTATTCGGGATCAAGTCTTGGAAAAATTTATGATGGAGAAACAGGTGAAGTTGTTCAAAATACAATAAGAGATTTTAAATTTACTCCTGTTGCAAACAACCTTAGATTACGCACCTTTTTATATGCTGATCCTAACTTAGATGATCGACAATATTTATATGAACCTCGAATGGAATTAGTTGATGGAACTGAAGCATCTATAGAAGAATTGCTTTATATAAACTCCGATTCTAAATTACTTTTCTCATACGATGCTGCTGGGAATCAAACCCAAAGATTTTATTGCGAAAATGCGGGTTGTACTGTTCCTCCACCTCCTGCTTTTGCTCCTGATAACACAAAAGAACTCGTAGAGAAATCACCAGAAATAGTTGAAGAACCAGATGCCTTAACATCAGAAGACACTTTAATTGAAGAGGGTATCGTTATATATCCAAACCCAACTAACGGTATTGTAAATTTAGATTTCGGTAATTCTGAATTATCCCACGAAATTACGGTGTATAACAGTAATGGAGCTGTTCTTTATACTTTTCCTAATTCTTCAGAAAATAGTACGTCGTTTGACTTAACTCAACAAGCCTCAGGGATATATCTTGTTCATATTCACTTAAGTGACGGAAAAGTAATTAACAAACAAATCATTAAAAACTAATAGCACATCATCATGAAAAAAAGTATCTATAGCATAGTAGTCTTATTATTTACTTTTGTAAATATGCTGAATGCCCAAGAAGACTTTACCTACAAAAAAATAGAGGTGGTCGATCACTCAGAAGGAAACCTGTGCT
>JABSPN010000560.1 GCA_013214425.1 Flavobacteriaceae bacterium
TTAGGAATAACGGTAAATTTTTCTTCAGCAATACCTTGAGAAATGAGATATTTCATCACGTTAGTAGCTCTATCTCTTGAAATAATAAAATTATCTCGTTCTTCACCTTGATCATCAGTATAACCAATTAAGGTTACCTTTTTATCGGGATATTGAGCTAAGTATGTTTTTAATTCTTGAGCATAAGTCTGTAATGTATTATCAGGCTCAAAGTTTCTAGAATTAAATTTTGTAAATAGTGTCTTATTAGTAATTCCTTGATTGACCTGTTCTATTTTTTCAGAACTCATTTCTTTAAACTGAAACAAAATAGCATGATCAAATTTATTATCGGTGAACTTAAAATCTACCAAAGAATCACGAATTGATATTTTATCTGGATTAATTCCATTTTCAGTAAAAATGCTTTTTAATGCAGCAGCTCTTTTTGTTCCTATTTGATCAATATTACTTTCAGAAGCGTGATACCAGCTAATAATTCCTACTTCTTGTTTTTGATGTTTTCTTAAGTATGATCCTATCGAATCAATTATGGCTTCAGATTGTTGTGGAATAGTTACGTGTGTACTATCCTTAACAATACTAATTTTTTCAGGGAAGCTAAATAGGATATTTCCGGAGTTATTCAATACAACTAAGGAATCGTAAAATTTAGATTTGTTTTTGATAACGGGTCTAGGAATTTCCTTTTTAATAACAGGTTTTTTCTCAGCAACCTTTTCTTCTTTTACATTTTCATGACAGTAATCACATGAGTAATACCACCACATTGATAAAAATGACCAGATAATAAAAAGGATTAAAGCCTTAAAAAACTTTCCCATGAACGTTAAAAAGTTGATAATTTAGTGACTAAATTTATAAAGAAATTTATTATTCTCCATATGTAATTGTTAAATAACAAAAAAATATTAAAAATTAGTTGAATATGGCTTGGAAATTAAATTACTTGAGATATATTTGTACGCAACAAACAAAAGAAATGAATTTTATTCAATTAAATCATCATCATTTTCATACTTGCACTCAAGCGAGATGAAAATGTATTGAATAAACTGAAAATATATTTTAAACCCGTTTGAGTAAATCGAACGGGTTTTTTAATTGCTGAACTTTTACGATTTACTCAAACTTATTTTTAAAACAATGAGTAAACTAAAAATTGCAATTCAAAAATCGGGGAGATTAAATCAAGATTCTCTCAAAATATTAAAAGACTGTGGAATTTCCATAGACAATGGAAAGGATCAGCTAAAAGCATCGTCCAGTAATTTTCCTTTAGAAGTATTCTACCTTAGAAACGGTGACATCCCACAATACCTTCGCGATGGAGTAGTTGATGTCGCTATTATTGGAGAAAATGTTCTTATTGAAAAAGGAAAAGATATCGCTGTAATTGAAAAACTAGGATTTTCCAAATGTCGAGTTTCACTGGCAATTCCTAAAAGTGAAACCTATGCTTGTTTAAATCACTTTAATGGTAAACGTATAGCAACCTCTTACCCTAATACTGTAACTGAATATCTTCAGCAACAAGGCATCAAAGCAAACCTGCATATCATTAACGGTTCAGTAGAGATAGCCCCAAATATTGGATTGGCAGATGGTATTTGTGATATCGTTTCTAGCGGAAGCACTTTATTCAAGAACAATCTAAAAGAAGTAGAAGTAATGCTTACTTCTGAAGCTGTTTTGGCTGTTTCTGCTGAAATATCAAAGACGGCAAGAGAGATACTTGAAAAACTTCAATTTAGAATTAAAGCAGTTCTTAAAGCAAGAAATTCAAAGTACATTCTATTAAATGCACCTAACGATAAAATAGAAGCAATTAGTAATGTGTTACCAGTTTTAAAAAGCCCCACAGTACTTCCTTTAG
>JABSPN010000561.1 GCA_013214425.1 Flavobacteriaceae bacterium
CATTAAAGTTTGATCGTTTTTCAATAAATGACATTATAGTCTGATCAGATACATTATTGATAACTGGAAGTACCTAAAATCACTCTTCCTATAAATTTTTTTGCTCAATCGTAAACCCAGTTTTATATACAGGTATAATTGGATTTATCTTATTTTCACGAAAAATGTATGATTTATAATGCCAAATTAGTCTTTGTTTCAAATGTCATTAGAAAATATATCACTGAAATATAACGACTTATTTTTCCATAAATCTATTTACATGGTCCCAAGTAAATAAATTTCTTGTTTCCGCTCTTATTTTATTTGAAAGAGAACAGCTATTTTTTCTTTAACCATTTGTAATAACTGATTAATTTGATAGTGTAGATGGTAATTAAATTGGAATGGGATTCGTGTTATACGGAATTCCGTATAACACGCTGTTTAGTGCCTATAGGTAACATGCGAAGATAATGAGTATTAAACATATAAAATCACTATCCCTTCCCGGTAGAACCTTGCTCAAAATGACACCTGAGGTCAGAAAAAAGTATCAAATTTTCTTAGATAACCATCTAAAATATATTCATGATTTTTGTTCTACTGGTTACGAGAATAGGAGCGATATCCATAATAATTTATTGTTCTTTGTCGAAGACAAGATCGTGGCTTTTAGATACTTTGTTTACCAAGGTAGTACATGTGAATTGTTTAATACCTATGTTGATTCGTGCCATAGAAAGCAATCAATAGCAACATCATTAATAGAGCACTCAGTTTCCCTATCAAATGACCATGGTGTAAGTAATTTTGTTGTTCGCATGGCGTCTGAAAACGAAGAAAGAACAGGATTGTTCAATAAGTATAAAAATCTTGTGAAAGATCGCCTATTTGGTAATCAATTTACCATTTATTATGCTGGTAAAATGGTTGTTTTTGAATAAGCACTTAACAAACGCATCAAAATGGACGTCTAAAAGTTGGCTGGCGCTCATTCTTCGCTAATTATAGCCAACTGTTATCCGCAATTTATGCGGGCGTTAATCTCAATTTTGCCATACTTTCTGTAATGCGATTCGAACTATTTGAAGTATAAGCACTAAGCCAGTTTTGTCCAAATATGGCATAGAACCAGATAATTTGAGGTATCTAATCTTACCTATAGTAAATTCAGCCCTTCATGATGGTTCGCTACGTAAAATATAGTGAACTAACTCCCACCAATACGTCATTTCAAGCAAGCTAGTTCCTTACGTAATGCTTCAACTGCTAATTTAATTACACCAGCATTAGTTAGCTTCTTGTCAGGATAATGTGCTTTGATGTCATTCAGTGAATTAATCAAGTCAATATCAACGGTAACACTACTAATTTTGGAATTTCCTAAACGTTTATTTCTTGATCTAACACTACGCAGGCTTGAACGTAAGGACTTAATATATTTAGGCTTAAGCTGCTCAATAAGCATATTGATATAAGACTCTATGGCTTGATTAACTACCTCATTCGGAGCTTCAAGAATACGCTCTATGTAACCGACATCCATAACCTTGCATTTATCAGTGTGAGCTTGAAATGCTTCTGCATAATCACGTTCTATTTTCTTATAAACGTAGAATATTTCTTCTCTTTCAACTTTAAACATAATAACCAGTCTGTTGCATGTTTCAATAGAGTTAATGCAACATGAAAATAATGGTGTTGCATGTTGCACTGACAACGAGATTTCTTTTAAAAACTTCACTTGACGTTGGTTTGGTACTTTTAGCGACTTAATTTGGGTTTTTTGACACTTTAACTGCCTAGTTTGCTGTTGAATTGGTACTTTTATCGACCTAATCTGGCGTTAGCTTGGTACTTTCCCGACCAGTAGTTTTTGTCAATTATA
>JABSPN010000562.1 GCA_013214425.1 Flavobacteriaceae bacterium
AAACTTCTTTTGTGCTTCTTCAAATTGATCGATTTTCTTATTAAGCTCATACTCTTTAATGACTTTGTGCAAATAAAACTGAAAAGTTTTATCTTCTAAAAATGTCACTTCATTGTGAATAATGTATTCAGAAATTTCAGAAGCAGTGAATTGATTTAATAATATTTTCCTGTCCTCGGATAGATGGTTCCTTGAATAAACATCTAATTTTTTATTTGTATGCTTTTCATAAGTTTCTTTTATCAAGAGAATTTTATCATGCTTAGGATTTCTTTTTTCAGTTTCCCATAATTGAACTGAATTTTTACTAACATTTAATAATCTTGCAAATTCCTCCTGAGTCACCCCAAGCTCTTTTCTAATCTCTCTTATTTCTAACCCATTCATAGACAGTTGTTTATTTGTTTTTAAGTGTTGTGAAATCTATCAAAACACAAAAAAGTGTGTAATTAGTTTGTTAAACATACAAATGTGTGTATATTTGTTTCATCAAACAAAACAAAATTACACAAAACAATGAATAATTCAAGCAAATTAAATTTAAAAGGTATTAATACCCTATAAATGAAATTGCGGTTTGTTTATTAATAAGAAGTTTTAATATGAATGATAATGTTGATGTAAAAAGAGAAGAAGATCTTAAAAAATTACAAGAATTATATGCTAATAAAGAGTTAGTAACAGATTCTATTAAACGAGAAGCCCAAGAAATAAAGGGGATTTCAGGACAATATTTCAGAAATATTGTTAAGGGTGTTCATTCAAGTAAAAAAACGGTAAGTCATGAGTTAATATTAGAATGTTTAAATGCTCTTAAACAGGCAATAGAGAATGACACAAAAAGGAGAGAAGAATTTATAAAAGAATTGTAATGAAGGTAAAAAAAGTCATTGAAATGTCAGAAAAAGAGTTAAGTGATTTTGCTCAAAACATAGCAGATAATCTTAATACAAAAAATATAGCGATTGCTTTACAAATCAACGAGGCTTTGAATGGATGTTTTACTGTTAATGAGTGTGCAGAATTCTTGAAAATAAAACCACAAACAGTAAGAGATAGAATTCAAAACAATGTGATAAGTGTCGCATTAAAAGGTGTAACTCCCTATTCGATTCCAAAGATTCAATTCATGGATCAAATATTACAAAACATGAACCTTATTAATAAATAGCTATGAAACAATTATTATCAATAAAAAAAAGAATAGAAAACGATCAAACTAAGCTTTTTAAAGGGGCTAATAGTTTGTTTGAAGCGCAAAAGTATGCAAGACAAATTAGAAGTTATTACTACGAAGTCTTTCATATGGTTAATGGTAAAAAGACCTGCATAGGTTACGCAGTTCCGAAATAGTTTTTGGTTGGTTAGAAAAAGCCCTCAGGATTTAGAATTCCATAATTAAGATGTTTATCTGGGGGCTTTTCATTTAATCTAAAGTAAAATGGCTAGTAGTTTAACTTTTAAATATATGAGGACTTGTTTAAAAGCTGGAATTAAAATTTACCCAGTTTTAAAAAGTAAACATTCAAGGCTCTTGAAAATCCATATCGATAATAATGGAGAGCTCAGAAAAGGAACAGAGATCTATGAGCCAAAAGAAGTATATAAAAAAATACTGAGCCTTTACAAAGAAATCTATATAAGAAAACTAGAACCGCAAGGAATTTCACTTAAATAAATATTTCACCAACCAATGAAGTATATCAATAGAGAATTTATTGAAAATTTATTACTTGAAGTCGATATTAAAACGATTATCGATCATGATGTTGAACTTAAAAAAAAAGGATCATCTTGGTTTGGATTTAGTCCATTTTCAAATGAAAAAACACCTTCCTTTAATGTAAATCAAGTAAA
>JABSPN010000563.1 GCA_013214425.1 Flavobacteriaceae bacterium
GTATTTTTTATTTTATCCGGAATAAAAGAAAGCTCATTATAGGCTGGAATTACTAAAGTTACATAAGGCTCAATTTCTGAATCAAAAAATGTCTTTTCAGTAGTCCACATTTTTTTTAATTGAACCAATAGGAATAAAATCATACCATAACCGATGTAAGTGTAAAAAACGATAAGTGCTAATATCCAAAATAAGACCATAGTATTGTTCATAATTTTAAAATTTGTAGAGTTTGCTTCTCTTTCCATAATTGTTGTAAAATTGAACCAAAAAGTTTGGTTCTTTCCTCCCAGGAATTTTTGCTTGCGAAAGCGATTCGCCGCGATATTGCTTCTGAGGAATTTGCTTTTAACTGGATTTGTAATTGACATACAAACTGCTCTTTTGTTTGACTAACCATTACATGATTTTCAAATTCTGGCAACGTTGCAAAATCAGTCATTACAACAGGCAAACCCATGGCTAAATATTCATTAATTTTTAAAGGATAAATATTTTTATTGACCTCGAGTTGTAGGTATGGAATAATACCCAGGGCAAAGCGGCTCATATAATTCGGAACTGAAGCCGCAGGAATAGCTTTTCGGAAATGAATGTTGTCGAAACCAGATAAGGCTTTGATGATATTTGGATTGGAAACATGTCCGGTAAACTCAAAAATCACATCTTGTAGCACCGTTGCAGCATAAGCCACCAATGCAACATCAAATCTAAAATCTAAAGTTCCCACATAGCCAATTATTTGTTTGTCATTTGAATTGGTTTTAGTGTCTATTTTTGCTTTTGAAAAAATTTGCATATCCACACCATTTTTTACTACATAAGTATTCGCGTTCCATTGTCCTTTGCAGACTTTTAAATAGTCTGAAGTGGTTATGATAGCATCAACTCTCTCACAAAATGTTTTTTCGGCTTTAATCGTGGAAATATGATGGGTGGTTTCATCCATACCGTCATAACAATAATACACATGAAGAAATTCATTCAACACATGCAAAAGACCCAAACCATATCTTGGATTATAAGCTGTTAATACCAGAATTTCATTCGGATCCTTAGTAGCGGCTACTCGGGTGAGCATCTTCTTATAAACCCAGAAATTATAGCGTAAAAATAACTTTTGAATCGTGTTGTTTTTTAAAAAATCGACTGGTAGCATTGGCGGTAACACCACATGCTGTACCGAAGTATTGCAAGATGTTTCTTTTGTTGTTATTCTGGAAGAAAACCCTAGCATTTGCCTAACTGGCACTTTCACTTTTCCCAAAATTCCAAAAATAAGATCTTTGAAGGTTCTGGGATATTCAATAAAAATAACCTGATTGTACCGAGCGAGTAAAGAAAGAAGTTGCACAGTAGATTTCGTGTATTCACCTTCCCAGGTAGTATGCGAAATACAAATTATAGTTTTATTTTTTATCATACTCTAGCACACATTAATTTTGGATTGAGTTTTAAGTAACATTGCTCTGTTGCCTGGGTCATTTTTTTGACATCAAAGTTTTCTCGGATAAATTGGGCTGCTTGTTTCCCCAACATATGTATACGCTCTTTATTTTCAGCTAATAGTAAAATTTTTTGGGATAGTTCTTCGGGTGATTTGATACTAATATGTAACCCGTTCACCCCATCTTCAATGAGTTCTTTCGTTCCATCTACAGCCGATGCGATTACAGCTTTCCCCATTGCCATAGCCTCAATAATTCCAATCGGGAGTCCTTCCCATAATGAAGGGAGACAATAAATATCAATTCCCTTTAAGATTGCGGGAATATCATTTCGAAAACCTGTAAATTTCACAAAAGACTCGAGTTTATAACGAATCACTAAACGTTCAATTTTGGATCGCATTTCACC
>JABSPN010000564.1 GCA_013214425.1 Flavobacteriaceae bacterium
GGGTTTTTTTATTTATTAAGCTTCTCCAGTTGGACCGAAACTCATCGGTATTGGAGGTTGTTCATAATCTTTAATTTCACCATGAGCTTGCTCAAAACGAGTTACATTCTCGTTTAATGCCTTTAATAGTCTCTTTGCATGTTGTGGAGTTAAGATAATTCTCGACTTTACTTTGCTTTTAGGGACTCCGGGCATAATACTTACAAAATCGATTACAAATTCAGACACTGAATGATTTAAGATGGCTAGATTAGAATAAATTCCATCAGCTACACTTTCATCCAATTCAATATTGATCTTGTTTTGATTTGCTTTCTTCTGATCGCTCATTTTTAGTGTAAATTAAGCATTTGCTTTGCTTCTAATAACTCATTATACTCAGTTTTAGAACCAACTAATAAGCTATCATATTCTCTAATTCCTGTACCTGCTGGAATTCTATGTCCAACTATTACATTCTCTTTAAGACCTTCAAGTGTATCTACTTTTCCGCTAACAGCTGCCTCATTTAATACTTTAGTCGTTTCCTGGAATGATGCCGCAGAAATAAATGATTTCGTCTGTAATGAAGCTCTTGTGATACCTTGTAGTATAGGTGTTGCTGTAGCAGGAATTGTATCTCTAGCAATTACTAAGGCTTTGTCTGCTCTTCTTAATACAGAGTTTTCATCGCGTAATTGTCTTGGTGTTACAATTTGACCTGGCTTAAAGTTTTCAGAATCACCAGCATCTTCAACTACTTTCTTACCAAAAATCGCATCATTTTCAACAATAAAGTCTTGTTTGTGGATTAATTGGTTTTCTAAGAAGATAGTATCTCCTGGGTCTTCAATCTTAACTTTACGCATCATTTGTCTTACAACAACTTCAAAGTGCTTGTCGTTGATCTTAACCCCTTGTAAACGATATACTTCTTGTACTTCATTTACTAAGTATTGCTGAACAGCTGATGGTCCTTTTATACTTAAGATATCATTTGGAGTAATCGATCCGTCTGATAATGGCATACCAGCTCTTACATAATCATTCTCCTGAACAAGAATCTGATTTGAAAGTTTCACTAAGTATTTCTTGATATCTCCAATCTTAGACTCAACAATAATTTCTCTATTACCACGTTTGATCTTACCGAATGATACAACACCATCGATTTCAGAAACTACAGCAGGGTTAGAAGGATTACGCGCTTCGAATAATTCTGTCACACGTGGTAAACCTCCTGTAATATCGCCCGCTTTGGCAGACTTACGTGGTATCTTAACTAATATTTTACCTTCTTTAATCTTCTCTCCATCTTCGATCATTAAGTGAGCTCCTACCGGTAAATTGTAAGAACGCAATACTTCATCTCCTTTTCCTATGATTAATAAAGTTGGTATTAATTTCTTATTTCTTGATTCAGAAATTACTTTTTCCTGATATCCTGTTTGTTCATCGATCTCAACTTGATAACTAACACCTTGTTCAATGTTCTCGAATTTAACTTTCCCAGGGAATTCAGAAATAATTACCCCGTTAAATGGATCCCACTCACAAATTAAGTCACCTTCTTTAACTGTTGATTTCGCTTCTTTATGAATTATGGCACCATAAGGAATATTATTGGTACTTAAAACAATTCCTGTACTCTTATCGTATACTTTAGCTTCAGCTGTACGAGAAATTACAATGTCAACTTTATTACCTTCATTGTCTTCTCCTTTAACTGTTCTTAGCTCTTCGATTTCAAGTTTTCCGGGGCTCACAAAGTAGCCCAAGGATGAGTTTTGATCCTGCATGATCACTTGGCCTGGTTGCGATTTATCATTTTTGGCTATAAAACTGAATGTTTTTGAAATATTTTTGATTGCAGTGT